>MGCU01000023.1 GCA_001790525.1 Candidatus Saccharibacteria bacterium RIFCSPHIGHO2_12_FULL_47_16b | reverse complement strand
AAACCTTTGGCGCTACGAGCGGCCGCAACGCGGCCGCCTGCGTGAGCACTGGCAGCTGAATGTCGATATCTTCGGCGTTGAAGGCCTTGAAGCTGATGTCGAAATAATCCAGATTGCTGATGCCATTCTTAAAACTTACGGCGCCAAACCAGACAGTTACAAAATTCGGGTTAATAGTCTAAAGTCTGCCGAGGCAGTCTACAAAGATTTGAGACTAGATCAAGTCCAGCATCGAGCGGTGGCTAAACTGCTTGATAAACGCGCCAGAATGAGTGAGACAGAGTTCAACTCTTCACTTAAAGAAGCGGTCGGTCAAAAAACTGCTGATGACCTGCTTGAATATTGGTCTAAAGAGCAACCACCGGAAAATATTGCTGCTCTTTTGAACTTGCTGGAAAAGGCCGGCGTTTCGAGCATTGTATTCGATCCAGAAATTGCTCGCGGCATGGATTACTACACCGATATAGTCTTTGAAGTCTTCGATGAGAGCGCCGAAAACAATCGAGCCATGTTCGGCGGCGGCCGCTACGACGGACTAGTGGCGGAATTTGGCGTCGAGCCGGTGCCAACGGTTGGTTTTGGTATGGGCGATGTGACGCTACTTAATTTTCTCGAAAGTAACGGCTTGTTGCCCAAACTCTCAACCGAAACCGATACAGCCGTAATTTTAATCGGCGATGTTTTTGAAGATGCTCAAACGGTCATTTCGGAACTGCGCCGTCAAGGACTGAATGTGGCAGTTGATCCAACTAACCGAAAGTTAGACGCCAAAATCAAAAGCGCTGCTAAATCCGGCGTCAAATATGCCATTTTCATCGGTGAACAGGAACTGAAGACCGGTAAGTACAGACTTAAAAACTTAGAAACCGGCCAAGAACAAGAACTGGAAACTGCCGAACTTGCGCAGGCGCTGGAGTCGTCTAGGGTATAATCGGTCCAATGAAGGTAACCAGAACCAATAAAAGTCCGACGCAGGTTGTGCTAGTAGTTTCGGCCGATCAATTCGATCTGACGCCAATCAAAGACCACACTCTGACTCATTTTGCCGATAAGGTGAAGGTGCCGGGCTTTCGGGAAGGGGCGGCGCCAGCGGCTTTGATAGAAAAGTACGTTGACCACAATGCTTTGGCAGAGGAATTTACCAACCATGCTCTAAATGAACTTTACGGTAAAGCTGTCGATCAAGAGAAGTTGCGACCAGCCGGGCCGCCACAAGTTCAGCTTAAAAAGTTCGTGCCCTATACAGATTTGGAATTCGAGGTGGAAGTTGAGGTTATCGGGCCGATCAAGCTGCCGGATTATAGGAAAATTAAAGTTGCCAAAGCTCCGGTAGAAGTTACCACTAAAGAGGTTGACGAGGTGATTAAGTCGCTGCTGCAACGAGCGGCCGAGCGCAAAGAAGTAGAGCGAGCCGCCAAAACCGGCGATGAGTTAATTATTGATTTTGCCGGAAAAGACATAGAGGGTAAGCTGATTGCCAACACTTCCGGCAAAGACATCGATGTTATTTTGGGCAGTCAAAAATTCGTGCCGGGGTTTGAGGACAATCTGGTCGGTTTGAAGGCTGGCGATAAGAAAGAATTCGAGATTACATTTCCCAAAGATTACGGCGTTAAAGCCATGCAGTCTAAACCAGTGACATTCTCGGTTGATGTCAAAAAAGTTAACGAAATGACCGAACCAGAAGCCGATAACGCCTTGGCCGCCAAAATCAGTCCTTTCAAAACCTTTGCGCAGTTAAAAGCCGACATTAAAAGACAACTTTTAGCCGAAAAACAGCGCCAAGCCGACCGGGCTCATGAAGATGAGTTAGTTAATAAACTGATTGAAAAAAGCGACATCACAGTGCCCAAATCGTTAGTCGATGAGCAAATCGCTCAAGCCGAAGCCAACGAAAAACAAAGCTTGATGGCCCGCAGCCAAACGTGGGGGGAACACTTGGCCGAGGAGGGCGTGACTGAAGAGCAGCACCGTGAGCGTCAGCGTCCGGATACTGAACGCCGGGTTAAAGGAGGGTTGCTGCTGTCGGAAATTGCCGAACAGGAAGGCATTGAAATTACGCAGACAGAGCTGGAAACCAGAATTAATTTACTGAAAAACCAATATCAGGATGAGAAAATGCGGGCTGAACTCGATAGTCCGGACAACCAACGCCAAATCGCCGCCCAACTAATGACCGAAAAAACCGTCGCCAAACTTATTGAATATGTGTCGCGCTAATTGACAAATAGAATTTTAGTACTATAATTGTATTAATTATGGATCACGGTATGGAGCATGGTGAAATAAAAGGCCCTACAATTGGATTTCCCGCAGGTGTTGAGGCAGCTGAAGACCTACACAGACGCAGTGGCGAGCCGGCTCCACTCCAACTGGTTGGCAACTTTAGCGTAGAGCTAACCTCACCATATGAAGTAATTAGATTATTGGATGAAGCGAGGGCAAGAATTAGCCCAGTTCCACCATCAGACACAGGGGAGAACGCTTTAGATCACTCTGAAAACTAAAAAATCTCACCCACCGGTGAATTAGCACTCTGCCTTGACGAGTGCTAATTTAATGAGATATACTTTTCGCATATGAATAAAACCAGCCAAGTCTTAGTGCCAACAGTTATTGAGCAAGAAGGCCGGTTTGAGCGGGCTTATGATATCTACAGCCGCTTGCTCAAAGACAGAGTTATATTCTTAGGCACAGATGTTAACGAGCACACTGCCAATTTGGTGGTAGCCCAGATGTTATTTTTGGAAAACGAAGACCCGGATAAGGACATTATCTTTTATATCAATAGTCCCGGTGGCAGCGTTTATAACGCTTTTGCCATTTACGACACCATGAAATTTGTAAAATGCGATATTCAAACTGTTGGTATCGGTGTAAATGCCTCAGCCGCGGCTCTGCTTTTGAGTTCCGGCACCAAAGGTAAAAGACTACTTCTACCCAATGCTACAGTTATGATTCACCAACCGAGCGCCGCTGCCGAAAAAGCCAAAATTACCGATCTGGAAATTGACCTCCGTGAAGGCATTCGCATTAAGAAACTCCTGAATGAAATCTTAGCCAAAAATACCGGCCAGCCACTTTCCAAAGTGGAAAGGGACGTTGACCGAGACTACTGGATGACTGCCGAAGAGGCCAAAAAATACGGCCTCGTCGATAAAGTTATTACTCACAGATAATAATTGACCTAATTGACCTAATTAACCTAATTTCTAATTGACCTAAATTAATGACCCAATGCCGAAATGTTTAGAACTTAGGATTTTGGATTTATTTAGAATAATTCGTGCAATTAGAGCAATTAGAAATTCACGCTTGATTCTTTATCCATAATTCTGTATTCTTGTTTCTAAGGAGTAGTGTACTTTGGCCTTGCTGTAGTTTAAGCAAATTTTGGCCATGAGTAGTGGGCTTCAAGCTGGCAAGCTTATCTTATAAATTATAATTTTTGGTTCTAGGGGGAACAAAGGCTTTTGGCGGCAAAAAAAGCAGGCGGCATTGCATCTCGCATCTATTACACACCGACCGATGACATATTAAGTCCACCAAATTTAGTGGATCATCAAAACTCCTCGTTTACTTGGTTTATCCGCGAGGGATTAGGTGAGTTATTTGATGAAATCAGTCCGATTGACGATTACACCGGCACCAAGTTGTCATTGCGATTCAAAAAATATCACTTTGAACAGCCCAAGCTAACCGAGCAAGAGGCCCGCGCCAATAACGTTAGCTTTGAGGCGCCGCTCAAGGTCGTAATTGAACTAACCAACAAGGTTACCGGTAAGATTAAGGAACAGGAAATCTACCTTGGTGATTACCCCTGGATGACATCTAGGGGTACTTTTGTAATTAATGGGGCTGAAAGGGTAGTAGTCAGTCAGTTGATTAGAAGCTCTGGGGTGTTTTTCACGGCCGAGCCGTATGGCACGGTTAAGCTTTATGGGGCTAAGATTATACCGGTGCGCGGTGCTTGGTTGGAGTTTGAGACGGCCGCTAATGGCGCCTTGCACGTTAAGATTGATCGCAAACGTAAAATACCAGTTACCACTCTACTGCGGGCTCTGGGTTTGAGTGAAGCCCAAATCAAACAGGCTTTTGCTCATGTTGACACCGGTTCGCTTAATTACATTGACGCTACCTTTGATAAAGACCCAGCCACCAGCACCAACGAAGCCCTAATTGAAGTTTACCGCCGGTTGCGTCCGGGCGATCTAGCGACTGTTGATAATGCCCGCTCTTTAATCGAAAACATGCTTTATAACTTTAAGCGCTTTGACTTTGGCCGGGTCGGTCGTTACAAAATCAACAAGCGGTTGAATTTGGATGTGCCAAATACTGTCAAGAACCGGGTGATGCGGATTGAGGATCTATTGGCCATCATTGCCGAACTGATTCGACTTAACAATACCCAAGACCCGGCCGACGAAATAGATTCTCTGGCCAATCGTCGTGTCAAACTGGTCGGCGAGCTGGTTCAGCGGCAATTTAGGATTGGCTTACTACGGATGGAACGTAATGCCAAAGACCGCATGAGCATGTCCGAAATTGAAACTGTTACGCCGGCTCAACTTATTAACGCCCGGCCGGTAGTTGCTGCGGTCCGCGAATTTTTTGCTAGCTCACAGTTAAGTCAATTTATGGATCAAATTAACCCTTTAAGCGAACTGGCACACAAGCGCCGCCTGTCGTCCATGGGACCAGGCGGCCTTTCACGCGAACGGGCTGGTTTTGAAGTCCGCGACGCTCACGCCACCCATTACGGTCGGATCTGTCCAGTGGAAACGCCGGAAGGCGCCAACATTGGCCTAGTGCTTAACCTCGCTTCATACGCGCGGGTAAACGAGTATGGCTTTATCGAAACGCCGTATCGCAAAGTTATTAATGCCGTACCGGCCAAGCAGTCGGCCGGTCATATTGCGGCGGTTAACTTAGAGGATGTTAAGGGCAGAGTTATTGTTAAGGCCGGCCAAGTGATTACGCCAGCTGCAGCTAGAAGACTAGCGGCTATCAAAGAACAAGTCGCCTGGCCAGTTAAGGCTAAAGTCACCAGCGAAATCGTCTATCTAGATGCCGCCGAAGAAGAACAAGCTACGATTGCCGGCGCCGGTAATGAAATTGATAAAAATGGTTACTTTAAGGAGGTCCGGATTAGTGCTCGGATTCGGTTAGAACCTGGTGAAATTGATGCTAATGAAGTAACCCATATGGACTCCGATCTAGCTCAAAGTATCGGCAGCAGCGCCGCTCTAATTCCGTTTATCGAGAAAAACTATGTCTTGCGTTCACTAATGGGCTCTAACCAGCAGCGACAAGCTGTGCCATTGATTCAGCCAGAAGGTCCAATTGTCGGCACTGGCTTTGAGAAAGTTGTGGCCGAAAATAGCGGTCAACTGGCGATAGCCGAAATGGACGGCACCGTTCAAAAAGCTGCCTCTGATGAAGTAGTTGTCAAATACAAGAACGGTAAGAGAGCCACCTTTCATCCGGTTCATTTTGTGCGGTCTAACGAAGGTAGCTCGATGAATCAGAGGATAGTCGTTTCAACTGGCGACCGAGTCAAAGCCGGCCAACCTTTGATTGAGGGCATGTGTATTGCAGATGGTGAGCTAGCACTGGGCAAAGACCTACTGGTAGCCTTTATGCCGTGGGCTGGCTACAACTTTGAGGACGCTATCATTATTTCGCGCAAGTTGGTTGAGGACGATATCCTAACCTCGATTCACATTGTTGACTATATGACCGAAGTCCGCGAGACCAAGCTTGGTCCAGAAATTGTCACCCGTGACATTCCGAACGTTTCCGAAGAGTCGCTGCGGCATCTGGATGAGGACGGGATAGTTCGGATTGGCGCCGAAGTTCACCCCGGCGATATTTTGGTTGGTAAGATTACACCAAAAGGTGAGCAGGAGCTTTCTAGCGAGGAGCGATTGCTGCGGGCGATTTTTGGTGAGAAGGCCAAGGAAGTCCGCGATACTTCGCAACGGATGAGCACCGGCCGCCATGGTAAGGTAGTTGGTGTTAAGGTCTTTTCAAGAAGCACCGGCCATGAGCTAAAAGCCGGCGTGATTATGCAAGTCCAAGTTTTTGTAGCTCAAATGCGCAAAATTGCAGTTGGTGATAAACTTGGCGGTCGTCACGGCAACAAAGGTGTGATTGCCAGAATACTGCCGGTTGAGGATATGCCGTTTATGGAGGACGGTAGGCCGATTGATATTATCTTAAACCCGCTCGGCGTGCCGTCGCGTATGAACATTGGCCAGCTATTTGAGACTCATTTAGGCATGGCGGCAAGAGCGCTTGGTATTAAGGTAGCTAGTCCGGCCTTTAACGGAGTGCCAATCGATAAAATCCAGCAGCTACTCAAAGAATCCGGCTTGCCAGAAGATGGTAAGCAGCAACTTTATGACGGCCGGTCCGGCCAGCCATTTATCGAAAGATCAACCGTCGGCAGTATGTACATCATTAAACTTAACCATATGGTGACGGATAAAATTCACGCCCGCTCAACCGGCCCTTACACTATGGTCACTCAGCAGCCGTTAGGCGGTAAAGCCCAAAACGGTGGCCAGCGTTTTGGCGAAATGGAGGTTTGGGCATTGGAAGCCTACGGCGCTGCCCACTCCTTGCAGGAAATGCTAACTATTAAAAGTGATGATGTTTACGGCCGAGCTAAAGCTTACGAGAGCATTATTAAAGGTGTTGAGATTCAGGGGCCAAAAGTCCCAGAAAGCTTCAATGTATTGGTTAAGGAACTCCAAGGCCTGGGCTTAAAAGTCGACCTTTTGACGGCCGATAATAAGGTGATTGACGCTGAACATATACTAGCCCAAAACATCAAAGACGAAGCCGCCCACGCGCCAAAAATTGCACCACCAACCAGCGCGGTTGATGACGTTGATGTGACCGAAGCAGCTGTAACCGATAATTTTGCTGCTGCGCATATGGACGACACCGCGATGGTCGCTATCAGCGATGACGGTCTACTAGTATCTGGCAGCGATGATACCACTAGCGATGAGGAGGCGAAATGAAATTCCTAATTTCTAAACCCGAATTTCTAAACAAATCCCAAATACTAAATTCTAAATTCCAAACTTTAGAGTTTAGAACTTCGAACTTAGAGCTTAAGCCGACATTAGGAGGCGTCTAGTGCGTTATTACGCTCCTGGAACTAACATTGCCGATTTTGATGCTGTTCGCTTAGCCATCGCTAGCGCTGATGACATATTGGAATGGAGCTACGGCGAAATAACCAAGCCGGAGACCATTAACTACCGAACGCAAAAGCCGGAACGCGACGGCTTGTTTGATGAGCGAATCTTTGGACCGGTTAAAGACATCAATCCGCACGATGCTAAATATAAAGGCATCCGCAGTCGGGATATGGCAGTTGATAAGAGAGGCGAAATTGTTACTCGCAGCATCGTCCGCCGGGAGCGGATGGGCCATATCAGCCTGGCCTCGCCGGTAGCCCACATTTGGTTTTTGCGCGGCACGCCGAGCGCCATTGGCTTGCTGCTTGGCCTGACCGTCAAGAGTTTGGAAAAAATCGCTTATTTTGCCAGTTACATCATCACTGATATCGAGGCCGACAAGAAGCAAAAGCTGGTTGACGATAAAGAAGCCGAATTCAAAGCTGCCGAAGCGGCTATCAAGTCTCGACATGACAAAGCAGCTGCCAAAAAAGACGCCGATATTAAGGAGCTAGCTGCCACTTACAATAAGGAGCTAGAAGAACTAACCAGCCAAGCCGAGGCCTGGCGGACTCAAATTAATATGTTGGAAAAACTGAACCTGCTGACCGAAACTGACTATCGGGCCCTGCCAAACGAGCTGCAGTCGCTGATTAAAGTCGGCATGGGCGGCGAGGCTTTAAAACAGCTGCTTGATGAAATTGACATTGCTAAATTAATCGACGATTTATCTAAAGAAGCCGAAGACGCCCGCGGCCAGCGCAAGAAAAAAATTATGAAGCGCTTGCGCCTACTCGAGAGTATGCAGCGGGCTGGTATTAAACCGTCCAGCATGTGTCTGTCGGTGTTGCCGGTTATCCCGCCGGATCTGCGGCCGATGGTGCAATTGACCGGTGGCCGGTTTGCCACTTCCGACCTTAACGATCTGTATCGGCGGGTGATTAACCGTAATAACCGGTTAAAAAAATTGATCGAACTCAAAGCGCCGGAGGTTATCCGACGTAATGAAATGCGTATGCTGCAAGAAGCGGTCGATGCTTTGATCGACAACAGTAATGCCCGAAGCGGTCGAGCCGTGGCGGCCACTGGCCAGCGCCGCCGCCTAAAATCTTTAAGCGATATGTTGCGCGGCAAACAGGGTCGTTTTCGCCAAAACCTGCTTGGCAAGCGCGTAGATTATTCTGGTCGAAGTGTGATCGTCTCTGGACCAGAACTTAAGATGTATCAGTGTGGTCTGCCTAAGACCATGGCCTTGGAGCTGTTTAAACCGTTTGTGATTGGCCATCTAATTGATAAAGAGCTGGCCCATAATATTCGCAGTGCTACTCGGATGATTGAAACTAGCGAGTCAGCCGTCTGGGATGCGCTGGATGAAGTCATTAAAGATAAGTACGTTCTACTTAACCGGGCGCCAAGCTTACACCGCTTGAGTATCCAAGCCTTTCAGCCGGTTTTAATTGAAGGTAAGGCCATTCAACTACACCCCTTGGTTTGCAAAGGCTTTAACGCCGATTTTGATGGCGATCAAATGGCGGTTCACTTGCCACTTGGCGAAGCTTCGCAAAAAGAAGCTCACGAGATCATGGCTTCTAATCGCAACTTGCTTAAGCCGGCCGATGGCTCGCCTATCTTGCATGTTGAGCAAGACATCGTGCTTGGTTGTTACTACCTAACCTACGAGCGACATGGCGGACAGGCCCAGAAGGCGATTGTCTACAGCAGCTACGAGGAAGTCTTAAAAGCTCTTGACGAGCGTAAGCTTAATCTGCAAAGTCGGGTTGAGGTGCCATATCGAGGCCAACTAAGAGATACCACAGTCGGGCGTTTAATCTTTAACGAAATCTTTCCAGAAGACTTTGCTTTTCAAAACGAAGCTATGACCAATAAAAAACTGGAAAAAGTCATGTCGGCAGTTTACGAGAAATATGGTCAAGATCAGACAGCCTTGATAGCTGACGACTTGAAAGACCTAGGCTTTTACTTTGCGACTTATTCGGGACTGTCTATTGGCATGGATGACTTTAGCGACCTTAAAGACTTGCAATCAATTGTCAGTCAGGGCGAAGCCAAGGCTACCGAAATTTCCCGCCAGTATGCTGAAGGCTTTATCACTGATGACGAGCGCTATCGCTTAACGGTTGATACCTGGACTGACGTTGATACAAAAGTCGAGCAAGCTCTGGCCGAGCAATTTGCAACCGAGGATAACACTATGTCGATTGCCGTAGCTAGCGGCGCGCGTGGCAACATTTCGCAGATGAAAAAATCAGTCGGAATGCTCGGTATGTTTGCTGATGCGACTGGTCGGGCGATTGAGCTGCCGGTACGTTCCAACTATAAGTATGGCTTGACGCCGCTAGAGTACTTTACGGCTACCCGAGGCACACGTAAGTCTTTGATTGACATTGCTCTAAGAACAGCCGACTCCGGCTACCTAACCAGACGTTTGGTTGATGTAGCCCAAGATGTCTTCACTGTCGAACCCGAAGCCGAAGATGGTGGCTTTCCAATTTACCGCAGTGATTCCGAAAATATTAATGTCAATTTTGGCAACCGCTTGGCTGGCCGCTACGCAGCCGAAAATGTTAAACGCTATGTTAAAGCCGGTGAGATGATTACGCCGGAAGCGGCCCGGGCTATCGGTGAAGATAGTTCGATTGAAACAGTCCGAATTATGAGCGTTTTATCTTGCGAGTCAGTCCGCGGCGTCAGCCGCAAATCCTATGGGCTTGATTTGGCTACCGGCCGGCTGGTTGCTAGCGATTATCCAATTGGCGTAATCGCTGCTCAAAGTATTGGCGAGCCAGGCACCCAGCTGTCACTCGATTCCAAGCACCGGGCCGGCGCCGTTACGGCTGGCGATGACGTTACCCAAGGCCTAACCCGCGTTGAGGAAATTCTGGAAGTTCGCACACCAAAAGGTCAAGCCTATTTGGCTGATATCACCGGCACGGTTAACACCTGGGAAGAAGACGAGCAGTACATAGTCCAAATTACCGCTAAAAAGCGCAAGCCGGTAGAAGTAACGCTTGGTGAAAGAATTGCTAAAGTTGCCGATGGCGATGAAGTCAATATCGGAGATGTTATCGCCGCCGTCGAAGACGGCAGTGAGCCGCTACTGGCGACGACAGTCGGCAAAGTTAAACTAGGTAAAAAGATTATTGCCATTACGCCAACCGCCAAAAGCGTAGTCCGATACGAAATCCCAAGCTTTAGGCAGATAGTTGTCAAAGACGGCGATATTGTTGAAGCTGGACAACGCTTAACCAATGGTTCTATTAACCTGCATGACCTGATGCGCCTATCTGGTATTGAGGAAACCCAACGTTACATCATGAACGAAGTGCTTTACATCTTTGCCAGCCAAGGTCAGACGATTGCCGATAAACACCTGGAAGTTATCATTCGGCAAATGTTCAGCCGGGTGCAGATTGAAGATTCCGGTGATTCCGAATTTATTACCGGTGATATTGTCAGTAAACTAGCAGTGGTTGAGGCTAATGAGAGGCTGGTTAAAGAAAAGAAAAAACCGGCTCAATACAATCAGCTGTTACTCGGTATAACCAAAGCCTCGCTTAGCACTGATTCCTTCTTAAGTGCGGCCTCGTTCCAGGATACAACCAGGGTGTTAATTGCCGCGGCTACTAGCGGTAAAGTTGATAAGCTTTATGGTTTGAAAGAAAACGTTATTTTAGGCCGGCTGATACCAGTCGGCACAGGTGCTAGAACAGATGAGGAGCCAGTTGAAACAGAGGAGAAACAGTGATAAACTCCAAACTCCAAACTTCAAACTTCAAAAAAAATTCAAATTTCAAATTCCAAAGTTTGATTTTTGATTTTTGCTTTTTGTTGTTTGAGCGACCGAAGGGAGCGTCTGATGCCAACCATTAATCAACTTGTTAAGAAGCCTCGTAAATCGGCCAAAGCCAAAACCAAATCGCCGGCGCTGCAGCGCGTGGTTAACAACCTTAAAACCAAAAGTTATGAAAAACCGTCGCCGTTTAAACGCGGCGTTTGTATTCGGGTTACCACCAAGACTCCTAAAAAACCAAACTCGGCGCTGCGTAAGGTCGCCCGTGTGCGTTTAACTAACGGCCATGAAGTTTGGGCTTATATTGGCGGTGAAGGGCATAATTTACAGGAGCACGCCGTGGTATTAGTTCGAGGTGGTCGAGTTAAGGACTTGCCCGGCGTGCGTTATCACATTGTCCGCGGCCATCTGGATCTGCAAGGTGTTCAGGATCGTAAAAAAGGCCGCAGTAAGTACGGCGTCAAGAAGGGTAAATAAAAATGCTACGCATTTTTAAGAAATTAGTAATTAGCAATCAGGAATTAGCTTTACTATTTCCTAGTTCCTATTTTCTAGTTACTCTGACCGGAGGTCACCGTGCCGCGTAAGACTACAAAATCTTTGGTGCGCGATGTTGAGCCAGATCGTCTATATAACAGCAAACTGGTAAGTAAACTAATTAATCGAGTGATGTTAAACGGCAAAAAGCAACTGGCCGAACGACTAGTCTACGGCGGCATGCAACAGGCTGCAGATAAATTAAAAGTTGATAACCCGCTGGAGGTACTGGAAAAAGGTTTTGCCAATATCCAACCTCATCTTGAGACTAGGGCTCGGCGGATCGGCGGCGCTAATTACCAAATTCCGGTTGAAGTTAAAGGCCAGCGTCAGCAACACCTAACAATAATGTGGTTTGTGGCCGCCGCCCGCGATCGTAAAGGCATGCCCATGGAAAAACGAATTACTGCCGAACTGGTCGATGCTTACAACGGCACCGGCGCAGCCGTTAAGAAAAAAGAAGATGTTCATAAAATGGCCGAAGCCAATAGGGCATTTGCTCATTTTGCAAGATCATAAACGCCCTGGAGTAAAGAGTAATGAGTCAAGAGTTACGAAATAATAAAAGTAAAATGAACCCCGAGCGTAGTCGAGGGGCCCACTTTGCGAGGTCTTAAATTATGATAGGCGCCGAAAGAATTATGGTGGAGCCTTGTGCCCGATGTGTCTTCAGAAGGAGACTGGGAAATTCTCCGCTAGGCTATGAAATCGATAAGTATATGAAGCAATCCGGTTCGTGGCAGAGTATAGCTCAAGGTTTCTCATCAAACACAGAACGATTGGCGATAGTCGCTCTGAGCTCGCGAAGACTTATATCTCGAATAGATCTAGGATTATCTTCTAAAGATGCAACTCCAGAAGAAGTTGCTGAAGCCATGCAAGGTTGCCTTATGCCGGCTATCGGCGAAAGACCAAAAAAATGCCTTGCCGTACAAATGTTATTAGAGAGAAAAAATTTATCAAAACAACCTGTTGCTGAGATTGAGGAGCGTAAGACGCGACATGACGAAGCAGTGCAAAAAGCAGCTTCAAGGATGAGCCGTAAAATAATCGATAGAACTATAGAGATATAACTAGTATGGTAGATAAAAAATACCCATTAGAGAATCTACGGAACATCGGCATTATTGCTCACATTGATGCGGGCAAGACGACCACCACCGAGGCTATCCTTTATCGAACCGGCTTAAAGCATAAAATCGGTGAAGTCCATACCGGGGATACCACAACTGACTGGATGGCCCAAGAAAAAGAGCGCGGTATTACCATTACAGCTGCCGCCGTGACTTGTTTTTGGAAAGATAAAAAAATTAACATCATTGATACGCCCGGCCACATTGACTTTACGGTTGAGGTCGAGCGCAGCTTACGAGTATTAGACGGCGCGGTGGTTGTCTTTGATGGCAAGATGGGCGTCGAATCACAGTCCGAGACCGTTTGGCGCCAGGCCGATAGATATAACGTGCCGCGGCTTTGTTTTATTAACAAAATCAACCAGACCGGCGGCGATTTTTATAAAAGCTTGGACAGTATCCATCACCGACTTTCCAAACGAGCCTTTCCGATTCATCTACCAATTGGCTTTGAACAAAATGTCAATGGCGTGGTCGATCTGATTACCATGAAGGCTTACATCTATAAGGAGTACCATGACAAGAACTTGATAGAAGGCGAGATACCAGCCGATATGACCGATCAAGTCAAAAAATACCGTTCGCTTTTGGTTGAGAATGCTGTGGCTGAAGATGAGCAAATGCTTGAAAAGTATTTGGAGGTTGGCGAAGAGGGACTCTCGGAAGATGAAATTCGTAAGGCTATCCGCACGGCGGTGTTGACCGGTAAGTTTTTTGCCGTTTCTGGCGGGGATGGCCGGGGCGTCATCGTTGAGAAATTACTCGACGCTGTAACTGATTTTCTACCTAGCCCGTTGGACCGTGGCTCGACTTGGGGAGTAAACCCTAAAAACGGCGATAAAATTGAGCGTAAGCCGGACGCCTCCGAACCATTTGCAGCTTTAGCCTTCAAGATTGCCACCGACCCCTTTGTTGGCAAACTGGCCTTCTTTAGAGCCTATTCCGGAAAGGTAGAAGCCGGTAGCTACATCCTCAACAGTTCCACAGGAGAAAAAGAGAGAATTGGCCGAATTGTTAGGTTACACGCTAACAAGCGCGAAGATGTTAGCGAAATTGAAGCCGGCGACATTGCCGCTATAGTTGGTCTTAAGGGTACTACAACCGGCAATACGCTTTGTGATCCAACGCACCCGATTGTTTTAGAAAGTATCACTTTTCCCGATCCACCAGTCAGTATTGCCATTGAACCTAAAACTAAGGCCGATCAGGAAAAAATGAGCCAAGCCTTGCAACGGCTGGCTGAAGAAGATCCAACTTTTAGGATGAAAATCGACCATGAAACCGGTCAGACAATCATTTCTGGAATGGGCGAGCTGCACCTTGAAATAATCGCCGATCGAATGAAACGCGAGTTTACAGTTGATGCTAATGTCGGTGAGCCGCAGGTTGCTTACCGCGAAACCATTCGTAAAGACGGCGTTGAGGCCGAAGGTAAATACATTCGTCAAACCGGTGGTCGTGGTCAGTACGGCCACTGTTGGCTACGGCTTTTCCAAAATGAAGCTGGCAAGGGCTTTGAGTTCATTAACAGCATTAAAGGCGGCTCCATCCCGAGCGAGTTTATTCCGGCCATAAAATCTGGTATCGAGGAAGCTATGGCTAATGGCGTGATCGCCGGTTATCCGGTAGTTGACGTTAAAGTTGAGCTATATGATGGCTCCTATCACGACGTTGATTCGAGCGAAGTAGCCTTTAAAATCGCCGGCTCGGCCGCCCTCCAGGATGCTGTCAAAAAAGCCTCACCGGTTTTGCTGGAACCAATTATGAAAATCGTGGTTGTCACGCCTGAGGGGTTTATGGGTGATGTGATTGGCGATCTTAACTCTAAACGTGGTCGTATTGAATCGATGGTAGATCTATCACCTGGAATCAAAGAGATCACGGCTTTTGCGCCGCTGGGCGAGATGTTCGGCTATGTCACCAATCTTAGGAGCATGACTCAGGGCAGGGCTTCGTCATCGATGGAACTGGACCACTATGCCGATGTGCCGGCCAATGTGGCAGCCGGCCTAATTGCCAAATCCGGCAAATAGTTTATAGTATCTCTTATGGAAGACCCTCGTTTTAGGCCCGCTGGACGAAAGGCGCCAATTATTGTAGGTCCCAAGCCAGCTATTACGATTGGTCCTGAGACACTTGTTACAAGGACCCTCGGTCAAATTTGGGAAGAGGAAAGATCAAGGGCGGCTTATCTTTTATTCCTATACCGCTCACACGAATTAGGCATGACTGATCTATCGGTCACGCATTATATAGAGCCGGCAGCCGAAATAACACCATTAGCTCAACACAGCAAGAATAATGATATACATAGCTGCGTTAACACAAATCAACTTAATGCCATGCTTTGGCAAGGGCAGATAAGTCAGGTAACGGCCGAGCGCGTTAATGCTAGTTTGACTGATGAGCTGAGGTCATACTTTAACGACGCTGAACTACTGATCCTATCAAATCAAGTTGTAAAAATTGGCAATTTGGCGATTAGCGAACACTTTGAAGAAATCGTTCCTGATGCTGACTTTTCTTATTACGATGTTCAATTCGCCGGGGAAGATTTGGCTAGAGTTGCTCTGACAGAGTTATCAAGAGGCAGCGTATTAAGCATGGACTTACCAGAGCACGTTGTATTAGCGGTAGGCTACGTTAATTTAAATCAAACTCAGCCAGAAGAAACCAATCTAATAGTTGTAGACCCCTTAACCCCTCACCACCAGCGGGCTCAGAAAATCGCAAGCTTTCGTAAGTGTAGCTTGATTTTGCCCTCACTAACTGATCCAGTCAGAAATGTGGCAGCCGATTTTGCCAAATCTGGCAAATAATGCTATAATAAAAGTATGTCAAGTAGAGTGGCGGAGTTCACTTCTCCGCCCGTTAAGCGCAGAATAGCCTTTTATGCTCCAGGCCAAGGCATAAAAAGCTTTAAAGACGGCCAAGATCTTTTATCAGAGGGCTCGGAAACACACAGAATCTATGAAGAAATTGGAATAGCTACGGGCGTAGATGTGATTGATGTTTGCCGAAGCGAAATAGCCGTTACCGACCCTGCGGTGATCCAAGCGGTCAATGTCGGAGTTGGATACGCCCGCGCCAAAGCACTCAATGAATGTGGGATTTTTACTGATTACCTTATAGGCGTTAGTTCCGGGGAGTTCACGGCGGCTGCTATCGGTGGAGCGATTTCACTTCGTGATGCGGCTATAACTGCGTATGAAAGAGGTCGCTCACAGGTAGAAGAAGCTGGCGGAAAGGGCGGGGGTTTTGTTGTCATACACGATCGGAGTGCACCTCCAAAAAGATTGAAACACACTATTAAAAAAACTGTAAAAGAATTTGAGAATTCGCATCTAGGAGGTGAACACACACCTTTTAAAACTATGGTGACATATGTCAATGAGGAAAAAGTTGCATTAAAGGCAGCGCTTGAGGATATTCCTGGTGTCAGAAGGGTGATTGCGTTGGATAACTTGCCGTTTCCGCCTCACGGTAAATTTGTAAAAGCTACTGAAGAAAAATTGGCTTACATGATGGACGAAATCCTAAGGGAAGGTGGCGTCAAAGATAGCACTTTAGAAATTATTGCGACAAGGACGGCTAGGCCCATGCGACGCGCTAAGACGATAATCAATAACTTAGTCCTGCAAACGACCAAACCAACTAATCTAACTGGGTGTGTAAATTACGCGCGCAACAGAGGAGTAGTCGATCATTATGACCTTGGTCCTGGAGACTCAATGAGTAATTCGCTTGGAGATTTCGACTTAGGTCCATACGCAATAATCCATCCGGTCGGTGATTATAGCACGCCTGGTAGAAAGCCGGACGAAATTTCGTAAGAATTCCTGTCTAATTACACTTTACAAAGCGTTTAGGTTTATCTATAATTCTCGCATATCCGCATGGGGGTGATTAGTATTCTCATGTTCAGGTGCAATCCCGCCCTGGCGGGACGGCGGCCACATGGTAAGATAACAACTCATGCATTTAATAATTAATCTAATAATGAAAACCCGCGCAAACTTTAAAAAAGTTTAGGTGGGCAAAGGGAGAGAAAATGGCAGATTTTGATCGGACTAAGACCCATCTTAACGTTGGCACTATTGGCCACGTTGATCATGGCAAAACTACATTAACAGCCGCTATTACTAGCGTCTTATCTAAAAAGCTACCAAGTGATATCAATAAGCCGGTTTCTTATGAACAGATTGATAACGCTCCAGAAGAAAAAGCCCGAGGTATTACCATTGCCACATCTCATCAAGAGTATGAGACCGAAAAACGTCACTATGCTCACGTTGACATGCCCGGCCACGCCGACTACATCAAAAACATGATTACCGGTGCCGCCCAAATTGATGGCGCTATCTTAGTTGTTAGCGCGGCTGATGGTCCGATGCCCCAAACTCGTGAGCATGTGCTGCTGGCCAAACAGGTTGGTGTGCCAAGTATTCTGGTTTTCTTAAACAAAATGGACTTGGCCGACCCTGAACTAGTTGATTTAGTCGAAGAAGACGTGCGCGATCTGCTTAAAAAATACGAATTTGACAGGGATTGCCCAATCATTAAGGGTTCGGCCACTAAAGCCCTAGAGGGTGACGCCGCCAATGAAGAGGCTGTAATGGAGTTGCTTAAGGCGATGGATGACTACATTCCCGAGCCCAAGCGCGATCTTGATAAACCCTTTATGTTAGCCGTCGAAGATGTGTTCTCTATCAAAGGCCGTGGTACAGTTGCCACCGGTCGTGTGGAAACCGGCGTAGTCAAAGTCAACGAGGAAGTTGAGATCGTCGGTATTCGCCCAACCAAGAAAGTGGTTGTAACCGGTGTTGAAATGTTCAAGAAGAATCTTGACCAAGGTCAAGCTGGCGACAACGTTGGTGTACTGCTGCGCGGAATCGAACGCGATGACATCGAGCGCGGCCAGGTTCTAGCTAAGCCCGGTTCAATTACGCCGCACACTGAATTTGACAGCGAAGTTTACATTCTGACCAAAGAAGAAGGCGGTCGTCACACGCCGTTTTTCAAAGGCTACAAACCGCAGTTTTACTTCCGCACGACAGACGTAACCGGCGAAGTTGAACTACCAGCCGATAAAGAGATGGTCATGCCCGGCGACACTGTTACCTTCAAAGTAAAATTGCAAGCACCAATCGCCATGGAGCAAGGTCTGCGGTTTGCCATTCGCGAGGGCGGCCGAACTGTCGGCGCCGGCGTCGTTACCAAAATCGTAAAATAGACTAATTTAATGAGCAAAGTCGAATTCCACGGAGCTCCATATCGCATAACGGACGAGGACCCATTCCGACGCATTTTCTCATATGCTGGCGTCTCAGGCGCAATGATGGCGGAGGCTGATGGCTCAGTTACGGTTTATTGGCACACAAAAAACTCTCCACAAGTTGTTTTTCCACCGGAGAGTGAGAGTGAACGTGTTGGCTATGAGGATATCGCTTACGATGACTCAGCTGAGGTAATCGTGAAGAACTTTATGCTGGCTACTCAACGTAAAGTCGACCTAAAACCCGGTCAAGTAATAAGGATTGGACACTAAATGGCAGATAAAAAAGCTGAGCCGGAAATAAAGCAGCGGATCAAATTAATGTTAGAATACTCAACACTATGAGTTTGACCGCAACTGATTTAAGCGAAATTCGTTCAATTATGCGCGAAGAGCTGAAGCCGCTCGAAGGCAAGCTCGAAGCTATAGAGAATGATGTTAAAGAGATATATGCGATGTTGAAACAGATGAAAAGTAGCGTGATAACTGACAAAAACTTCGCCAAAGTTAGTGTGGAGGCTAAACTTCTAAGGCTTAATGCCGAACTACTGGAAGCCGCTAAACAGGCCGGGGTCACCTTACCACGATAAAACTATGGCGGATAGCAAAAAAAACGAGTCAGAAATTAAGCAACGGATAAGGATCCGTCTGAAGGCCTATGACCATAAGGTTATAGACCAATCAGCTAAACAAATAATCGAGACAGCTTTAAGAACCGGCGCTAACATTGCCGGACCAATACCTCTGCCAACCCGCAAAAGTACCTTTACAGTTGTCAAAAGCCCCCATGTTTACAAAAAAGGCCGCGAACAGTACGAAATGCGCGTTCATAAAAGATTAATCGATATTACCGACCCAACGCCGAAAACTGTCGATTCCCTTATGAATCTCACCCTTCCAGCCGGGTGCGATGCTGAGATCAAGATGTAAATTAAATTTCTAATTGCACTAATTGTTCTAATTGCTCTAAACAAATTCAAAACCCTAATCCCAAACTTTACTCATTAAGTCATTGGCACATTAGGTCATTATTTAGGTTAATTAGAAATTAGGTTAATTAGGTTAATTCGTTTCAAGTAGCTCGAGACCGACTTCATCGTCAAACTTACGAGTCAGAGCTAAATTGAGTTTTGAAACCAAAATTTCACAGGTGCCGGCGACCATAAGTCTTTTTATATGACCGCCAATGACCTTATAAGATCCGTCGGCGAAGGAACCATGGGCGTGAAAGACTGGCTGGCCATCTTTTAAAACCATGTTACCGTGCAAACCGGTAATCTCTAATGGTCCGACAAAAGTTTTCCAGGAGTACTGCTTATCGTCTAGCCGGTAATAACCAAGCTCAACTTCTTTGGCGGCGCCAAGGCCATCAAACCAAGCAGACTTTAGTTCATTTTGTTTAACAAAATTAGTCAGGGATTCAAACAGCTCTTCGCCTAGTTTTAGAACAACGACATATGAATCACCATCTCTATAAATCTGCATATGCTTATATAATGCCTCAACTATCTCCGCCAATCAAAAGTTAGTTATTATAGATGTATGGCTAAAACCATCGAGCTTACAGTAAAAACCAGCCAAAACCGAGAAGTAATCGACATTACCGAGCAAGTTAATAATCTAATTGAGGCTAGCGATAAATTATGTATTGTTTCCGCGGCGCATACAACTTGTGCGGTGACGACCGCCGATTTAGATCCCGGAACTGATCTCGACTTACTTGACGCTGTTTGGCAGATGATACCAAAACTCAAATACCGTCATCCACATAATCCAGCTCATGTGCCGGCCCATTTGGCCAGTTCGATAATTGGACCTTCCGTAAGTATACCTGTTCGAAACGGAAAACTAGTTCTGGGTACTTGGCAAAGAGCTGTGCTGGTTGAGCTGGACGGCCCTCGCGACAGACAATTAATAGTAACGACAATTTAAGAGGTCCGACCTTGCGATGAGGTCTGTTCTTGAAAAAGGCAATGTGTTTTTTGGTAAAAACGACTATTCACTTACCTTGTTCAAGGACAGACCTCCGGCCTCACCTGAGGCCGACTGTAATTTTTACTACAACTTGACCAGTGTCGATTAATTGTGTTAATCTGTTAACTATTGCAGTTCTGCAATCTTGGTTTTATGTAAGTCCAATATCGCAAAGTACATCAAAGGAAACTGCTAAAACCGAGAGTTTTTTAATATGCCAACAATAATTTTTACGGCTATATGTTCAAACAAACGCGCAAAGGACGCGGTTAATGAAAGCACTAATTACCAGAAAGTTGGGTATGACGACAACGCTCTCCGACAAGGGCGCAGCTACCGCAGTGACCTTACTGACCGCCGCTCCGAATATAGTTACTCAAATCAAATCTAGTGATACAGATGGCTATCAGGCAATACAGCTAGGCGCTGAACAATCTAAAAAAATCGGCAGAGCCCAAGAGGGCCATCTTATAAAGTCCAAGGCTAATGCCAGGATTATGCGCGAGTTTCGGATTAAGGACGAAGCTGAACTAGAACTTAATATCGGCGACCAACTGGCCGCCGATATTTTTTCGGTTGGCGATTTAGTAGATGCAACGGCTGTTAACAAAGGTAAAGGCTTTGCCGGTGTTATTAAAAGACATGGCTTTGCCCGTGGCCGTAAAACTCATGGTGGCCGCAGTTACCGACGCCCAGGCTCAATCGGTTCGATGTTTCCACAGCGGATTTTCCCCGGTAAAAAAATGGCTGGCCGAATGGGCGGCCAGCAAGTGACAGTCAAAAACCTCAAAATCGCCATTGTTGATCCAAAGCACAACCTCATTGGCGTAGCCGGTGCAATTCCAGGTCCAAGAAAGGGCCTGGTTTTATTGAAGGAGGCCAAATGAAGAAAGCTTTAATTCCTAAACTCGAAACTCTAAACAAATACCAAACTCGAAGTTTTAAATACCAAAATTTAGAGCTTAGAACTTCGAACTTAGAGCTTGAAGCAACTGGAAGGAGCGCCTGATGGCGGTACCGACCTATACTAAAACTGGCACTAAAGCCGAGACGGAAGCCAAGCTTGATAAGTCTATATTTGGTCAGACCGACATTAACCATCAGCTTTTACAGGATGCTTATCTGGCTTATCAATCGAGCGGTAGAACAAACTTGGCTAAAACTAAAAGACGGGGCGAAGTCCGCGGCGGCGGCCGTAAACCGTGGCGCCAAAAGGGTACTGGACAGGCGCGTTTTGGTTCCAGACGTAACCCGATTTGGCGGGGTGGCGGTGTGGCCTTTGGTCCAACTGGCTACGAAAATTATCAGCGTAAAATCGGTCTCAAGACTAAACGCCAAGCGTTGCGTCAAGCTCTAAGCCTAGCCGCAAATTCCGACAAAATTAGCGTTATCGAAACTTTCGATTGTTCCAGCGGCCAAGTTAAGCCAACCATTAGTCTGCTACAGAAAATCGGCACCAAAGGCTCGGTCTTATTGGTAGTTTCACAAAAGGACGAGTTAGTTGATAGAGCTACCAGGAATTTGGACAACGTCCAAGCGGTAGCCGCCAATTATTTGACAGTCTTTGATGTGCTAAATGCAGACAGTATTGTTTTATCCAAAAAAGCCGTGGAAATTATCCATGCTTGGCTTGGTCAAAAAACCACCGTTAGGGAGGCTAGTAAATGAAGGCGGCGATAATTATCAAACCACAGATGAGCGAAAAGGCTTATCGGCAGAGTCAGGAGCTAAATACCTATATCTTTGTTGTCCCAAAAAATGCCAGCCGACAACAAGTTGCTGATATGGTTGCAAAACAATATAAGGTTGAGATTAGCACTGTCCGACTAGCTGCTTCGTCAGCTAAGCCGTTAAGATTTTATCGGAAACGTGGTCGCTTTATTAGGGTTCATCACAAACCATACAAGAAGGCTTATGTAACTTTGCAAAGCGGCCAGAGTTTACCGTTTTTTACGGAGACTGAAAAATCAGATATAGAAGTTAAAAAGAGTGACAGAAAGGTTCTATAAGATGGCTATTAGAGAATATAAGCCAACTACTCCCTCCCAACGTGGGATGAGCTCGCCCGATTTTTCGGAAATTACGACTAAAAAACCGCTCAAGAGTCTAGTCAGAGTAAAACGAGCGTCGGTTGCTCGCAATAACCGCGGTCGTATCACCACACGTCACCGTGGTGGTGGCGCCAAACGGTTTTGGCGACAAGTGAATTTTAAGCTACCACGCGGCAGTGTTGCCACAGTTGAACAGATAGAATACGACCCTAACCGGAGCGCCCAAATCGCCCGCCTAAAAGATCAAGCTGGCAACTACCACTATATTATCGCCAGCAAAGGCATGCGGGTTGGCCGACAGGTAAAAG
The DNA here is from genome assembly GCA_001790525.1 of Candidatus Saccharibacteria bacterium RIFCSPHIGHO2_12_FULL_47_16b. Lineage (GTDB taxonomy): Bacteria > Patescibacteriota > Saccharimonadia > Saccharimonadales > UBA10212 > UBA10212. The sequence continues at coordinate 54,522 of MGCU01000023.1, read as the reverse complement.
TTGATGAAGAAGTGCCAATTAGCCGAGGCAACCGATTACCGCTTAAGAATATCCCGACTGGCACGACTATCCACGCCATAGAACTTACACCTGGCCACGGTGCGCAAGTAGCTCGTGGTGCCGGCACTGCCGCTCAACTACTAGCCAAAGATGGTAAATCTGCCCAGGTCCGCTTACCAAGCGGCGAAATACGCCTTTTCCAAGCTGAAGCAATGGCTTCGATTGGACCAGTCGGCAATGAGCAGCAACAAAATGTTCAAGTTGGCAAGGCCGGTCGAACCAGACGCAGGGGCATTCGACCAACAGTCAGAGGTGTAGTTATGGCGGCAGCCGATCATCCGCATGGTGGTGGAGATGGCGGTCGTCATAAAATGGCTAGACCACCGACAACGCCGTGGGGTCAAAAGACACTAGGTTATAAAACTCGGCGCCGTAAAACGACGGACAAGTACATCATCCGGGCGCGGCACGAAGGCAGGAGAAAATAAATGGGTAGATCGCTCAAAAAAGGGCCGTTTATTGATTTTAAGCTGGCCAAAAAGATAGCCGCTATGTCGGCCGACGACCGAACAGCTGTCAAAACCTGGGCTCGAGCTTCATCGATTCCGCCGGAATTCGTTGGGCGAACTATTGCCGTACATAATGGCAAAGTCCATATACCGGTCTTTATTACAGAAAATATGGTCGGTCACAAGCTAGGTGAATTTGCCCCAACTCGAAAGTTTAAGGTTCACGGCGGCAAACTAGCCAAGAGCCTAGAAGAAGCCGAAGCGATGAAGACAGCTGCACCAGCTACCGAGGCTGGTAAAACCGGTAAAGCTGAAGCTGCCAAACCGGAGGCGGCTAAGGAAGAATCAGCCGAAGGTGTAACAGCTCAACCAGAGGAAGGCCAAACCGATGCCAGTTAAAGCCGAATATCGTAGCGCTCGAGTTAGTCCGCGCAAGGCCGCACTAGTGGCCTCTTTGGTACGTGGCCGATCTGTCAATGACGCTATTACCATCCTAGAGCATACGCCTCGGCGAGCGGCCGTTACCATAAAAAAAGTTATTGTTAGCGCTAGAGCCAATGCCGTGCACGATCACAACTACAAGCCGGATAGCCTATACATTAGCCAAATAACAGTTGGCGCTGGTTTACGTCTTAAACGATACCGACCAGCGGCCCGAGGCCGAGCTTTGCCATACCAGCATAAAACTAGCCACATCAAAGTGTTAGTTGACGGAGAAAAGAGAGTTGTTAAAAAGCCATCGTCCGAACATACAAAGAAAGTTAAATAATGGAAACTCTAATTTCTAAACCCGAATTTCTAAACAAATCCCAAACACTAAGTTCTAAATTCCGAATTTTAGGGTTTCGAGCTTCGAGTTTAGAGCTTGAAGCGACTGGGAGGAGCGTCTGATGGGGCAGAAGGTTAACCCAATCAACATGCGTTTACCGCTCACTAAAGACTGGCGCAGTAAATGGTTTGCCTCTAAAAAGGATTATGCCCAGTTTTTGCGGCAAGACCTAGCTGCTCGCAAGCTGATTGAAGTTAAACTTGGCTCGCGGGCGGCTGTTAGTAAAATTGACATTGAGCGCTCGCCCAATCTTGTAACTGTCACCCTACAGACCGCAAAAGCTGGTGTAGTAATAGGTCGAGGCGGTACCGGCGCAACTGAACTAAAGCAGGCGATTGAAAAGATCTTTAAAGTTCCGGTTAGGGTCAACATCGAAGAGATTAAACGACCGGAATTGCAGGCCAAATTGGTGGCTGAGAATATTGCTCATCAGCTTGAAAAAAGAATTATGTTTCGGCGAGCTGTCAAAGCTGCAGCGGCATCATCCATGCGCGCCGGAGCTAAAGGAGTTCGGATTGAAGTCTCCGGCCGACTGGGCGGTACCGAGATGAGCCGACGCGAGAAGGAAGTTCAAGGTAGCGTGCCGCTTCATACTATTAGAGCTGATGTTGATTTTGCTAAAGCCAGCGCCCTTTACCCAGGCGCTGGACTAATTGGCGTGAAGGTTTGGATATATCGGGGGGAGTTATCGTGACTGCGTCATTCCATTTTCCATTTTCCATTAACCATTTACCATTTATTTTGCATTTGTCATTTAACAAACTGGCTGCAGACTTATTTTCTATTTATAAATTGATAAATGAAAACTTATTGAAAAATGTAAATTGTGAATTGGTAATTGAGCACCGGAGGTGCGTATGCTAATGCCATCACGTTCCAAGTACCGAAAAGTAAGGAAAGGGCGTATTCATGGCGGCCGAGCCACTTCGATAAATGAGCTAGCTTATGGCCGATACGGCCTTATCAGTTTGGACTCCGATAGGATAAGCGCCAGTCAAATCGAGTCTGCCAGACAAGCCATGACTCGCTATGTCAAGCGCGGCGGCTCAATTTGGATTCGTATCTTTCCGCATACGCCAGTTACTCGTAAACCACAAGACGTCAAGATGGGCAGCGGTAAGGGTAACCCAGAGTTTTTCGTGGCCAAGGTTAAACCCGGTACGGTTTTGTTTGAAATGGATGGCGTTAGCGAAGAGATCGCCCGTGAGGCAATGCGCCTAGCTGGCCATAAATTACCGGTCCAAACTGAATTTCTGGCTAAAGAGGTGGCCTAATGAAAATAGCTGATATTCGTAAATTAGACACTGGCGATCTGGTCAAGGAGTCAGCTAAACTTCGAGATGAAATTACTGAACTAAAGCTTCGCCTATATAGCGGTGAGTTAGCTAATGTCCGGGTTATCCGGACTAAGCGTAGAGATCTGGCCAGGATGATGACGGTTATGAGTGAACAATTGGCCAAGGAGAAAATGTAATGGCCCGCTTAATTTTAGGTATGGTAGTGAGTGATAAGAATGATAAAAGCATCGTCGTTATGGTGACTTCTGCTAAGACGCATCCTGTTTACAAGAAGCGGTATTCCGTTAGTAAAAAGCTTATGGCCCATGACGAGAAGAACGAAGCTAAAACTGGCGATAAAGTTATTATTCGTGAAAGCCGACCATTAAGTGCTCGTAAGCATTTTGTTCTGGAAAAAATTGTCGATAAAGCTCGCATTGGCTATAAAGAAACTGACGTTACTGCCGATGTGCCAATTGAAGAACTTACAAAAAAGCAACAGCCCCAACCGAAGCTTAAGGCAAAGAGTCCAGAGTCCCGAGTCCAGAGTCCAGAAGAGACTGGACAGAAACCAGTGGACAGCAGGCAGGCGACAGTAAAAGACAAACAAAATGCTAAGCCAGCAAGCAAGGACCAACTTTCCGAAAAAAGTTCACCGAAGGAGTCTAAAAAGTGAATTACTTACTACTCACTACTGTCTACTCACTACTGCGGCAGAAAGGAGCTTTATGATACAGCAACAGAGCCGCTTAATCGCTGCTGATAACAGCGGTGCTCGCGAGCTTCTTTGTATACGAGTTCTTGGCGGCAGTGGTCGTCGCTATGGTGGCGTCGGCGACCTGATAGTAGCTAGCGTTAAGACGGCCAACCCAACTGGTGGCGTCAAGCGCAAAAGTGTAGTCAAAGCCGTTATTGTCAGAACCCGCAGCCCGATTAAGCGCAAAGACGGCTCGATAATCCGCTTTGATGATAATGCCGCTGTCTTGCTAGCCGAAGATAGCCGGTCGCCAAGAGGCACTCGTATTTTTGGCCCAGTCCCACGCGAGCTTCGCCGAAAGGGTTTTTCTAAAATTGCTTCACTGGCGCCGGAGGTACTGTAATGAAGATTCGTTTGAAGAAGGGTGATGCAGTGATAATTCGGTCTGGTAAATATAAAGGACATATCGGTAAAGTTTTGGCTGTTCATCCAAAGCTGAATAAAATCACGGTTGAGGGCGTTAATATAGTCAAACGACACTTTAAGCCAAGCCGAACCAAACCTCAAGGCGGAGTGATTGAATTAACCAAACCTATTTTCGTAAGTAAAGTCGGTCTATATGACTCATCGGCCAAAAAAGCTTCACGGGTTGCTTATAAAGTCGATGAAGATGGCAGCAAGATTAGACTCTTAAAGACTTCCGGCAAGGAAATTAAATAATGGTTGCTCAAGCACAGACTACTAAAAAAGCACCTCCGGCCTATAAAGCTAGGCTAGGCTCGTTGTTTAAAGAGCAGTACGCGCCTGAACTTAAGGGCCAACTGGGACTTAAAAGTCTTCATCAGGTACCAAGGCTAGAAAAAGTTATTGTTAGCGTCGGCCTAGGTAAAGCTAAAGACGATAAAAAGCTGATAGATGTAGCGGAAAATACGCTCATGAAAATCAGCGGGCAAAAGCCAGTTAAGACCTTATCTAAAAAAGCGATTGCGGCATTTAAACTTCGACAGGGTGTGGTAATTGGTCTAAAAGTAAGCCTGCGCGGTCAAAGAATGTACGAATTTGCTGATCGTTTGGTAAACTTAGTCCTACCTCGCTTGCGTGACTTCCACGGTTTAAGCAACAAATCGTTTGATAGCCAGGGCAATTATACTATCGGACTAGCCGATCAAACTGTTTTTCCGGAATTAACGTACGAGGATACAGCTATACCACACGGCCTGGAAATAACCTTCAATATATCAAGCTCATCGGTTGAGCAATCCAAGGCCTTACTGGAGAAATTAGGCATGCCGTTTGAAAAGGAGAGGTCGCAATGAAATTGCTCCATTTACCATTTACCATTTACCCCCGGCACCAAATCTTGATGCTGCATAATCTGATTGCAGACTACTCCGCTCAGGATTTGATGCGGGGCAGGCATTTACCATTAATTTCTCATTTACCATTTACCAAACTAGCTGCAACCTCTGCTTTAATCTGTAAATTGATATTTGATAAATCGTTGAAAATTGATAATTGTGAATTGATAATTGCAACGACGGAAGGAGTTGCCTGATGGCCCAAAAATCAAATCTGGCCCGCGATGCTAAGCGTTTGCAACTGATTGAAAAATACTCTGCTAAAAGAGCCCAGCTCAAGGCTATTGGTGATTATGCTGGCTTAGCCAAACTACCCCGTAATTCGTCGCCGACTCGTCGTAAAAACCGCTGCGCTGAAACTGGCCGGCCCCGTGGTTATATGCGTCAGTTTGGTTTAAGCCGGATTGCTTTTAGAGAACATGCTGCCAAAGGCGAAATACCGGGTGTAACTAAAAGCAGCTGGTAAGGATTATGAAATTAGAAATTAGTAATCAGAAATTAGTAAAATCACTATTTCCTATTTCCTATTTCCTAGTTTCTAGAGCGACTGAAAGGAGTGGCGTATGACTGATCCAATCGCCGATATGTTAGCACGAATTCGCAACGCCTTGGCAACCGGCAAAAATGAAGTTAATTTGCCACATTCAAAAATCAAGCACGATGTAGCTCAAGTTTTAGTACAAAGTGGCTTTTTGGCGAGTGTTAAGGCAAATCAAGTGGATGATCGAAAAGAGTTGCAAATTCTCCTTTACGGACTAGATCAGTCGCCGCTTATAACAGAACTTAAACGAGTCAGTCGCCCAGGCCGGCGCCATTATGTTAAAGCCTCGGAGATTCCAAGCATCAAAGCTGGCCGCGGTATAGTAGTTTTATCAACTTCCCAAGGCATCATGAGCGGCTTGGCTGCTAGAAAAAAGGGTATTGGCGGCGAATTAATTTGCGAGGTCTACTAGTCATGACTCCATCATTCCATTTACCATTTACCATTTACCATTTACCATTAATTTCTCATTTGTCATTTATCAAACAAACTGCAGCCAGTAGTTGCAAATTGCTAATTGATAATTCATTGAGCATTGCTTACCCTGCACCAAAACCTGAGCGGAGTAGTCTGCAATCAGATTATGGAGCTTCAAGTTTTTGGTGTGGGGATAATTGTGAATTGATAATTGAGCACCGGAGGTGCCTTCTGTGAGTCGTATCGGTAAACAACCAATTGCTGTACCGCCTGGCGTGTCTGTAATCGTAGATAAAGACTTTATTTATATTGAAGGACTAAAAGGTAAACTTAAGCAAGCCAAGCTGGCCGACATAACAGTAACGGTTAAGGATAATCAATTGCAAGTTAATCGCCAAAATGAGACAGCGATTACCAGAGCCAAGCACGGTCTCATGCGTTCGCTACTTAAAAATATGATTGCCGGCGTCAGCCAAGGTTATGACATAAAACTTGAATTAAGTGGAGTTGGTTACCGTAGCCAATTATCAGGCACTGACCTTAAAATGAACCTAGGCTTATCACATGATGTTATTTATAAAATTCCGGAGGGTGTAAGTCTATCTGTTGATCAAAATATTATTACCGTCAGCGGCGCCGACAAGCAAAAAGTGGGTCAGGTGGCGGCCGAGATTCGAGCCTTTAAAAAGCCTGAACCATACAAAGGCAAGGGAATAAGCTACGAGGGTGAACAGATTATCCGTAAAAGTGGTAAGAGCGGCAAGGAGGCAACAGCGGCGTAACCATGACCAGATTAGTCCATAAAATCAGAACTGCTAATCGTCGGACGTATCGCGTCCGCAGCCAGCTAAAAACAACTGGCAAATTGCCTAGGTTAAGCGTTCATATTAGTAATCGCCAGGTGTTGGCTCAAATAATTGATGATAATAGCGGTCAAACAATAGTCTATGTAACATCAGTGACTAAGTCCGGCCCGTCTGTTAATCTAACTGCTAAAGCCAGCTGGGTTGGTGAGCAATTAGCCCAGGCAGCTAAGAAAGCTAAAGTAAAACAAGTCGTCTTTGACCGCGGGCCTAAAAAATATCATGGTCGGATAGCCGCCTTAGCCGAAGCCGCTCGCAAAGGCGGGATGGAATTTTAGATGATTAATAAAAGAATCGGTCCTACAACTTTACCGTCAGATGACAAAACTTTTGATGAGAGAGTTTTGTTTGTTAATCGGGTAGCTCGAGTAGTCAAAGGCGGGCGCCGCTTTCGTTTTCAAGCCTTAGTTGTTGTTGGTGATCACGGGGGGCAAGTTGGTATGGGTGTGAGTAAAGGCGCAGATGTTACTGCCGCTATTACCAAAGCCACTAATGTCGCTAAAAAAGACATGGTTAAATTACCAATTAGAAACGGTACTCTGACCCATGAAGTAGAAGCTAAGGTTAGTGGTTCGCATATCCTAATCAAGCCGGCATCGCCTGGGACTGGTTTGATTGCCGGCGGTGTGATCAGAACCCTGCTGGAGGTGGCCGGCTATGAAAATGCCCTAAGTAAATCTTTAGGTAGAAACAACAAAGTTAATATGGCTTATGCCACAATTGCTGCTTTAACTTCTATGACTGCTCCAAGCAGTTGGGTGACACGTAAAAATCAACCCGCTAAGACGCCGTCAAGCAAATCCAAGAAGAGGACAGTTAGATGACCAAGTACCACGAGTTAAAAACCAAGCGACTAAAATCTGCTAAGCGGGTCGGCCGGGGTATAAGTGCCGGTGGAGGCAAAACTGCCGGACGCGGCACCAAGGGCCAGGGCGCCCGAAAAAGCGGCGGAGTTCGACCCGGCTTTGAAGGTGGTCAAATGCCAATTTATATGCGCTTGCCCCATCTGCGTGGTTTTACCAGCCACCGGCCAAAGACCGAAACCGTCTATACCTCTCAACTTCCGCTCGTTAAAAAGCCGACAATTGATAATCAAGCCTTATTTGACGTCGGATTGGTTGAGAGCCCGTACACCAAGGTTAAGCTGGTTGTTAAAGGAGATTTTAGTTCGAAAAAAGAAGTAAAGCTACAATCGGCTAGTCAGGCAGCGATAGCGGCTGTTAAAAAAGCCGGCGGCAGCTTTACAAAGATTGAACGTCAGGCCCGCCCTAAAACCAAGGCTTAAAAAGTAAAGGCGCCTGCTATACTATTAAAAATTGAGAGGGTAAGTCTGTTTTGAATTGGAAGCTGATATTTAAATCGCTCGGTCACACGGAAATGCGCAAGCGAATTTTGGCCGTACTGGGCATGCTTTTGGTTTTTAGAATTTTAGCCCATATCCCGGTACCTTTATCTGATCCCGAAACCCTCAAGCAAGTTCTAGAGAACCTCTATACCCAAACTAACTCTAATCAACTGCTTGGCTTTTTGAACGTTTTGTCCGGCGGGGCGCTAGCTAATTTTTCAATTATGCTGGTCGGGCTGGCCCCCTACATTAATGCCTCAATTATCATGCAGCTACTGACACGGGCTATTCCAAAGTTTGAAGCCATGAACAAAGAAGGCGAATTTGGCCGCAAAAAAATCAATCAATATACCAGGATGCTTACCTTTCCCTTAGCCATAGTTCAGTCAATCGGCCTAATCTACCTTATTAGGCAACAAGCTTCAGCTATCGGCGGACTCGGTGATATAACCGCTAATGCTTCGGGCGGCGAATGGTTTTTGATGATTGCCGCTCTAACCGGCGGCTCAATGGTCCTGATGTGGTTAGGCGAACTTATTACCGAACGCTCGATTGGTAATGGCATTTCGCTTTTAATAACTGTTGGCATTGTCAGTCGGCTGCCGACTTTTATTTCCGAACTAGCTGGCGTCACGACTTGGACTAACAATCTGACGGCCGACAAAGTAACCCTTTTTAACCACAATTTCAGCCGCCGGGGGCTGATAATCATCAGTTTAACAGCGCTAGCAACTGTTTTTGTAACTTGGGCGGTGGTGAAACTAAATGAAGCCTCGCGGCGACTAACAGTCAATTACGCCAAAAGAGTCCAAGGCAGTCGGGCATATGGCGGAGTAACTACCACCTTGCCCGTAAAATTAATTACGGCCGGCGTTATCCCGATAATTTTTGCTGTAGCTTTTTTGAGTGTACCAAGCTTTGCCGGCCAACTTTTAACTCGCGGCCAAGGCGTAGCCTACGCCGCTCAAACTGGCTGGGAACAGCTAGGCGTTCGTTTATCAGAACTATTTCAAAACCCCACCGCGGCTACTTTTGCCGCCGGCGGCTGGAAGCCTTGGGTTTATCCGGCGACCTATTTCTTGCTAGTTTTTGTTTTCACTTATTTTTATACTAGCGTGACCTTCAACTCTAAAGAGATCGCCGAAAATCTGCAAAAGCAAGGCGGTTTTATTGCCAACGTCCGATCTGGTAAACAAACCGAAAAATACTTAAGCAAAATTGTAAACCGCCTGACTTTGTTTGGTGCCATCGCTCTAGGCATTTTGGCAGTTATGCCAATTATCGCTCAAATCTATTTAACCCAAAGTATAGCTATTGGCGGTACCAGCATTCTGATTTTGGTATCAGTTTCACTTGAGACCTTACGTCAAATTGAATCAAGAGCCCTGATGATAACCTATGATCAATACGAACAGCCCGATTACTTTTATGAAGAAAGCTACCCACCTGGAACAGCCGCCAAGCGCCTGCGCTTTATCCCAAGACCCCGTTTGCCTCGTTTCCGCCGAAAGTAACTCTTTAAAAACACTTTGCAAAAAACCTTCCGACTTGATATAATCTTCAGGTTATATTTATGGTTCGTGAAAAAGAGGTAATTGAGCTGGCCGGGACTGTTGTTGAAGCCCTGCCAGGTACCCAGTTCAAAGTCGAATTGGAAAACGGCCATAAAATTATAGCTCACATCGCTGGACGCATGCGGAAACACTATATCCGCCTAGTGCCTGGCGACCGCGTTAAGGTAGAATTGACACCTTACGATCTGACGAAGGGTCGGATAACCTACCGCGAAAATTAACCAGATCTTTCACAAATCGCGCATTTTGGGCGAAAACCTCCGGGTCGCACTCGCAGTATTACGCAATACAGCTTGCTTACGATCCTCGGTCTTCACTCCAAACTGCATCGATTTTGAAAAATCTGGAATAACAAGGGAGAACCAGTTCTGAATGAAGGTGCGTGCTAGCGTAAAAAAAATCAGCCCAAGCGACATCATTGTTCGTCGCAAAGGCCGAGTTTATGTGATTAATAAAAAGAAACCTCGTAATAAACAGAGGCAAGGTTAAGTCATGCCTTCGACATTCCAATACCTAATTTCTAAACCCGAATTTCTAAACAATTTCCAAATCCTAAATTCCAATTACCAAACTTTAGAGTTTAGAACTTCGAACTTAGGGTTTGAAGCGACCGGAGAGAACGTCTGATGGCTCGACTAGCCGGTGTGGTAATTCCAGACGAAAAACAAGTTCAAGTAGCTTTAACTTACATCTACGGCATTGGTCCAAAGATTAGCCATCAAATCCTTGATAAAGCCAACATTGAACCAACTATTAGGGTAAAAAAGTTGACAGATAGCGAAATCTCAAAACTGCAAGATGTTATCACTAGCGATTACACCATTGAAGGTGAGCTCCATAAAACAGTAACCGCTAATATTAAGCGCTTGAAGGACATCAATGCTTATCGTGGCTTACGCCACGCTGCTAATTTACCAACCCGTGGCCAGCGCACCAGAACTAACGCCCGGACTCGTCGCGGTAAGCGTATAACAGTAGGTGGAACCGCTAGGAAAGCACCGAGTAAAACATAAGATGATTCATTGCATTCATCATCAGGGACTAGGGGCAAGGGGCAAGGGTCTAGAAATACTTTTTGGCAAACTATCCCCTATAGCCTACACCCTAGACCCTAAAGCGACTGAAAGGAGCGTATGGTAGTTAAAGAAGGTCAAAGCAGTGAACAAGTAAAACCGGTTGAAACGGCAGAAATTACTGACGAAAAACCAAAGACCGTAACCAAGCGCAAAAAGCTAAAGCGTCAAGTTAGTCGCGGTCAAGTTCATATTTTGGCAAGTTTTAATAACACAGTTGTGTCTGTAACCGATGAGCAAGGCAACGTTTTGGCTTCAGCTAGTGCCGGCAGCAGCGGCTTTAGGGGTTCGAAAAAAGGAACAGCTTATGCCGCCCAAGTGGCTACTGAAAAAGCGCTGACTGACGCCAAAACATTCGGTATTGCCAAAGTAGATGTTATCGTCACTGGCATTGGCTTGGGCCGTGATTCGGCCATCCGGACATTGATTAATCAGAGACTAACCGTCGAAACCATAAGAGATAAGACTGGCATTCCGCACGGCGGCACTCGACCAAGAAAGGCTAAAAGGAACTAGTCATGACTGCGTCATTCCAAACTTCAATTTTCAAATTTCAAAGTTCAAACCCTCTGATGTTTGGTATTTGGTTTTTGAATTTTGAGCACCGGATGTGCGCCTGATGGCTAGGGACCTAGGTTCCATCGTAAAACGGTCTCGCCGCGAGGGCTATGCACTTCATCCAAAAGCCCATAAGGTCTTGGTCAAAAGAACGACCGCTCCCGGTACGACGCCAGGTGGTGGTGGCCGGCCCAGAAAACCCAGCCAATATGCCCTTCAACTGCGGGAAAAGCAAAAAGTTAAACGGCTTTATGGGTTATTAGAAAAACAGTTTGTGAAGTTGGTAAACGAGGCATTGCGTAGTAAAGGTGAATCCGGCATAAAACTACTGGAATTTTTAGAAAGACGGCTGGACAATGTTATCTATCGAGCTGGTTTGGCTGTTTCCAGGCCGGCAGCCCGTCAACTAGTCAGCCACGGCCACTTTATGTTAAATGGCCGCCGGACAGACATACCATCAATCAGATTAGACATTAGTGACGAGTTAGTACTCCGTGATTCTGCTAAAACAACCAGTTACTTCAAAAATATAGATGAGCTTTCGCCAGCACCCTCAGCCACTCCAGCTTGGCTGAAAGTTGATAGAAAGAACTTCAAGATAAAGCTTAGCGGTCAACCAAGCCGCGATGACGCTGAGCCAGATATTAAAGAGCAACTAATTATTGAGTTTTACTCACGTTAACAAGGAGATTTATATATGACTAAATATATTCACAACCCATCACTAGCCAAAATCGATGACCATGGACCGTATAGTTCAACCTTTGCCATCGAGCCTTTGCACCCCGGCTATGGTATGACGCTTGGCAATAGCCTGCGTCGAGTATTGCTATCGAGCATTTCCGGTGCAGCCGTGACTGGCTTTAGAATTGACGGTGTTAGCCACGAATTCTCGACCATAGCTGGCATTAAAGAAGACGTTGTAGCGATTATGATGAACCTAAAAGGCATTAGATTTAAAGTATTTAGCAATGAACCGCAAACCCTAAAAATTTCCAAAAAGGGCAAGTCTAAAGTAACTGCCAAAGATATTCGACTTAACGCTGACGTAGAAGTAGTTAACCCAGACCATTTAATTTGCACTATCGACGATGCTAAAGCTACTTTCAATGCCGAGATTATGGTTGAGGCCGGCCGCGGCTATCGCGTGCTTGATGAACAAGGCTCAACCAAAAAGGCAACCGATCTAATATTGATGGACGCCCTATTCTCGCCGGTCTTAAGGGTTCGCTATAAGGTGGAAAATACCCGTGTCGGCCAAATGACTGATCTCGATAAATTACTTATCACCATCAATACAGACGGCACAATTACGCCTCGTGAAGCATTTGAAGAAGCCGCTGCCATTTTAGTTAACCAGTACACGGCTTTAGCGGGTCAAACTCGCGTCGAAGCTGGTTCAATTTTGCCGGAAGAGATAAGCGAGGTCAGCGCCGAGGGCGAAGAGCCGGCCGAACTAATGACTACCATCGAAGATCTTAACCTTAGTGCCAGAACCACCAATGCCTTAATCAACAATGACATTCATACCATTAAGGACTTAATATCTTTGAGCGAAGCCGAACTGCGTGACCTAAAAGGTTTTGGCAATAAGGCCCTGGAAGAGGTTAAGGAGAAACTAGCTAGCCTGGAGCTCTAGTCATGACTGCGTCATTCCAATTTACAATTTACAATTCACAATTCACAATGAACAATCAGTTATCAATGATCAATGTAGCAACACTGAATAACTGTAAATTGAAAACTGTCAACTTACTGAAGACTGTAAACGGTAAACTGAAAACCGAGCACCGGAGGTGTATGTGAAGTTTCACCGTCAACGTGACCAACGACGAGCCCTGATAAAGTCTTTAGCTGACTCCTTAATATTAAACGAATCGTTAAAGACCAGTTTGCCAAAAGCCAAAGCCGTGGTTAGCTATACCGAAAAACTAATCACCAAAGCTAAAACGACCAACTTAGCTAGCCGGCGTCAGGTTATCCAAGCTCTGGCTAGCAAAGAAGCCGCCCATAAACTGGTTGAGGAGTTAACGCCAAAGTTGACCGCTCGAAATAGTGGTTATTTCCGTATTAGTAAAAGCGCTTTACGTCGAGGCGACGCTACCCAACTTGCAGAGGTCAAATTTGTCGATGACTTAAGAAAAATCAAGCCGGCCAAACAAGAACAGACAGCTTCACCCGGCAAGTCAAAAGCTGAGAAAGCCGCTGACATAACTGCTAAAAAAGCCAAGACGCCAACTAAAGCCAAGGCTAAGGTCCGTTCATGAAAACGTATGCTGCTAAAGCAAAGGATGTTACACGTAAGTGGTATCTCCTGGATGCCACCAAGCTGCCGCTTGGACGATTATCCACGGTGGCTGCCCGATTATTAATCGGTAAAGATAAAACCACTCAAACACCGCACGTAGATAGCGGTGACTATGTAATTGTCATCAACGCCTCAAAGCTTAAGATTACTGGTAATAAAATGCGCGATAAAATTTTTTATCGTCATAGCGGTTACCCTGGCGGACTTTATAAACGTAGCTTAGCCGATCAAACAAAGCGTAATCCGACAAAAGTAATCATGAGATCGGTCCGTGGCATGTTACCTGTTAATAAGCTGCGCCCGGCTCGTCTGAAGCGATTAAAGGTTTATGCCGGTAGCGAGCATAATCACAGCGGTCAAAAACCCATCGATTACTTTAATAAAGAGGTTAAGTGATGGTAGCCAGTTACTTTTACGGCCTTGGTAGACGCAAAAGTTCGACCGCCCGCGTCAGATTATCTAACGGCAAAGGCTTATTTACCGTCAATAATAAGGGCTGGAAGGAATACTTCGCCGATAGTAAATACTTACAGCACCAAGCCTTAAAACCCTTCCACACTTTGGAATTAGACCCAGAAAAGTACGATGTTAATGTCAGGGTCAATGGTGGCGGTCATCCCAGTCAAACCGGTGCCATTCGATTAGGCATCGCTAAAGCACTGGTCGAGATGAATCCCGATTTCCACGGCAGTTTGAAAAAATCAGCTTTACTAGGTCGTGATCCGCGCGAGAAAGAACGCAAAAAATACGGCCTAAGAGGAGCTCGCAAAAAGCAACAATACTCCAAACGGTAATGTTTATGCTTGCATTTGCTGTAAAATGTTGCTAATTTAGGCGCATGGTTATGCGAATTATGAATCTCTACTGGTTTATTACCCACCAAGTGGCGGTTTCTTCTATGCGTGCATAATTAACATAAAATTAATCAAGAACTAACCGCCCAAAAGGCGGGTTTTTTAATTTAGAAAAGGATAACAAATGAGAGGACAAAATGTATTTGAAAACGCTCCCATAACAAAGGGGTACAGCGACCGGAGATTAGCCTGGCCTTGGCCGGATCCTTTAGGCGACCGCATGATAGAAGTTCTGGTTAGATACAGAGATATAGGTGATCTACCGCCAGGAGTCTTAGCTGCAGGCGAAGGTGCAGTTAAGCTCAACGGAGCATATGTCGATTTCGAAGCAGTGAAAGTGAAAAATGAGTCACAAGTTTAACAGATTTTATTACTGGACTCACACCATGACGTGGCGGTATTGCTAAAGTTACTCAAAATATTAACCAAAGTACACAGAAAACCGCCACCAGGCGGTTTTTTTAATTTTAAAGAAAGGTAGGAATATGAATTCAAGTAATAGCGAAGATCAGCCCGTCGAAAGGACTGTGCTATCCGGTATGCCTGGTTACTATGCGGTGAGGCTAGCGGTAGGTATTGCGACTGAGGATGAAGCAATGATCACTCAGTCCATGCTTGCAAGGATAGAGGCTCGCGATCAGGCTTTATCAGAGTTGAAGCATATGGGTGTTGAAATCACTGATGATGCTCGTTCGCCTGAAGAAATTCTGGCCTTCCTGAAGGATTTAGATGCTAGACAACAGGATACGATATAATTAGACACAATGAACAAAGAGGTTATTTTAACTGGGCTTAGGTCCAATGATGAGTTTCACCTAGGCAATTACCTCGGTGCTATCTTGCCTATGGTAAAACTCCAACAGAAACATGCGGGCGAGTATCAGCTGAATATGTTTATTCCGGATTTACATAGCTTTACCACACCAATCGATCATGGTACGCTCTACGACCAAACCCACCAAAATCTGAAAGTTTTCGTTGCTGCCGGACTAGATATCGACCAGCCTGATACGTTTATTTACCGCCAAAGCTATATACCGGCTCATTCCGAGCTGACTTGGATATTGGACTGCTTCACCTATCTGGGTGAGCTTAACCGGATGACACAGTTTAAAGATAAAGCCGCTAAAGCCGGCAATGACGCCGAACAGATTACTAGCGACATCGAGCGGGTTAAAGAAATGATGCTGGCTGGCGGTACGGCCAATGTCGGCCTTTTCAATTACCCGGTGTTGATGGCAGCCGATATTCTTCTTTATGGTGCCAAATACGTCCCTGTCGGCGAAGATCAGCGTCAGCATCTGGAGTTTACTCGTGATCTAGCCGAGCGCTTTAACAAGCGCTTTGGCGAGATGTTTGTGTTACCGGCAACCATTAAAGAACAGGCTAAATTTGTTGGTACACAGGAGCCTGTACGTATCCGCAGTCTGCGTAATCCGGACAGGAAAATGAGCAAAAGCATTGATGACCCAGCTGGTACTATCATGCTCAGCGATAAGCCCGAAGAAGCGGCTAAGAAAATAATGACAGCCACGACTGACAACCAAGCTAAGGTTGGTAGCCCCGATTTTGAGTCGCGGCCGGGTATCGCTAATCTGCTACAAATCTTGAAACTACTGAGCCCTGGCTCCGAAGCCAACGTCAGCGAGATGAACTACGAAGATTTCAAGCAACTAGTCGCTAAAAACGTCAGTGCTTTTCTGTCAAACCTTCATGCTAAACTCAAAGCTGTTGATGATCGAGAGTTAATGCAAAAACTAGAGGCTGACGAATTGGCTATGCGCCAAGTTGCCGAGGCCACACTCCTAAAGGTTCAGAAAGCAGTTGGTCTTCGGCCGCTCTGAACCCATCAAAGTTGATGCAAAAATTGACTGTAACAGATAAATATTCCGGTGTCAGGGCTGATGTGTTTGTAGCTAGTCACAACCCTAAATTTAGCCGTTCATCGCTTAAGCTACTATTCATGCAAGGCCTAGTAAACATCAATGGCAAACCGGCTAAACCGGGTCACAAATTAAGACCCGGCCAGACAATATCTATCGATAAATCAGCATTAACCAAACGGCCGCCAAAAATAGAGCTGCCGATTATTTATGAAGATAAAGACGTAATAGTAATAGATAAACCGAGTGGTATCTTGACGCATTCCAAGGGCGCCATTAACACTGAAGCGACTGTGGCTAGTTTCATTAGGCCGAAACTAACTGATAAACCATCTAGTAATCGCGCCGGCATCGTTCACCGGCTTGATCGAGAAACCAGCGGCGTAATTATTGCTGCCAAGAATGAATCAGTTCGGCAGTGGCTGCAAAAACAATTTGCTAACCGTAAAGTTAAAAAAACCTACCTGGCGGTTTTAGAAGGTAAGCCAAAGGAACCGACAGCTATAATCGATGCGCCAATTGCCCGTAATCCTAAAAAGCCGCAGACTTTTAAAGTCAGTTCACTGGGTAAAACTGCTCAAACCAAATACCGCTTAATTAAATCGATGAATATAAATGATAAGATTTATTCTTTGGTGGAGCTAAGTCCAGAAACTGGCCGCACGCACCAACTACGAGTCCATTGCTCATTCATCGGCCACTCGATAGTGGGAGATTCAGTCTATGGTAAAGCCGGGGGTCAAATGCGGTTACACGCTAAAAATCTTGAGATTAAACTACCGAATGGCGTACTTAAAAAATTTGAAGCGCCGCTGTCGGCAAAATTTAAGGAGTTTGTTTAGTGAAGTCGAATCTAAAACTCTTGCTTAATCCAGCAGCTGCGTCGCAAATCGAACTATTTATCAGAAAACCCAGACACTTTTTATTATTGGCCGGTCCAAGCGGAATCGGTAAATTTCAAGTTAGTCAGTTTATAGGCTGCCAACTGCTTGGCTTATTAGACTATAAAGCTTTATTTAGTTATCCGTACTTTATTCACATTAAGCGACAAAAAGATAAGAAAGATATTTCGATTGATGCAATCCGGGACGTAATTTCTAAACTCAAACTACACACCACCGGCAAAGGCGAAATTAGAAGACTGGTGGTGGTCGAAAACGCCCAACATATGAGCGAGGAGGCCCAAAATGCCTTTCTTAAAACCCTCGAAGAACCGCCAGTTGATACAGTTTTTATCCTGACTGTTGACAGTTCATCAAATTTAACAGGGACGGTCGTGTCTCGAGCCAGATTAATAGAGTTGCTGCCTGTTAGTTTAGCCGATAGCCAAAAGTTTTTTGCAAAGCAATTTCCAAAAATAGAGATTACCAATGCTTGGCAGATTAGCGGTGGCCGCCCGGGTTTAATGCAGACTCTGCTGTTAAACGAGGAAGATCACGAGTTAAGGCAAGCCGTAAGATTGGCTAAACAATTTATCAGCCAGTCAAAGTACGAACGTCTTCTGGATAGCTCATCAGTATCAACGGATAGGGAAAGCCTATCATTATTTTTAGATGCTCTCGGTCTGGTTTTGCACGCCTTGCAAAGTCTAACGATCAGTCAGCCTTCATCTAAGCCGAGCGCTGATCTGCATAAAAAGTTCATTAGTTCGCTAAAACTAATTCAGAATTTAAAGCTATCATTAGAAAATAACAGCAACACCAGGGCTATCTATCTGTCGCTCTGCCTTAATCTAAAGGTCTGAACTGTTATAATCTTATCAATGCTCAATGCCCTATGGTCAAGACTCAATGAATGCTCAAGTAATCAATGTGCCAATTCTATGAATCATTACTCCATTGATGTTTCATTGAAAATTGTAAATTGTAAATTGAAGCGAGAGTAGCGAGCGCCTGATGTATTCAGTCCTTTTATTTTTGATTTTTGCCTATCTTGTTTATTATCACGGCGCCAAATCGATAACCACCTTAACGGAAGTGCCACGCTTCATCGGTAATCGATTAAGCAAATTATGGGAAATTGCCCATTATGGTATGCGTGAAAATCGCCTATTGCGGGCTGAAAAAGCCTTGCTGACAATCTTAAAAATAGATGAAAAAAATGCTGCCGCCTACAACCGGCTCGGCATCCTTTACGCCAAGCAACGCGAATACCGCGACGCCATTGATTGTTTTGAGATAGCTAGCTCTATCGAGCCAAGCGCCTCAAGTTTGCACAATCTAGGACTGATTTACTACGAGACGGAAAATTACCCTAAGGCCGCTACCGCTTTTGAGCAAGCCTTAAGACTCGAAGATAATTTGGCGGCTCGGCATATTGCTTATGCCAAAGTTCAGGAAAAGCTAGGTAATGATAAACATATGATGCATGAACTAGAAGTTGCGGCTAGAATAGAACCGACCGCCGAAAGTTACAACCTGCTGTTAAACGCCTATGAAGAGCGAGGGATGAAGGACGAAACCGCCAGGGTACGTAAAAAACTAAACCGCCTAGCGGCGGCCAGCCAACCCAAAAGACTAGTCCGCCCCCGCCGAGTTGTAATCTGACCCCTGTTTTGTTAAACTCTTTGTGGTTAATGCCGACGTAGCTCAGCTGGCCAGAGCAGCTGTTTTGTAAACAGCATGTCAGCGGTTCGAATCCGCTCGTCGGCTCCAGCGCTGGGGTAGCGAAGTGGCCAAACGCATTTGACTGTAAATCAAACGGCTTTACGCCTTCGGGGGTTCGAATCCCTCCCCCAGCACCAGCGACTTGGCAATGAGCCTTGTGCTCATTAATAAGTCGCTTGTTTTTGTGGAGGGATGAGAACGGGTATGCCGGTGGCATACCCCGCCCAGAGCCCCGACTTGGGGCTGTGACAAATCGGGGTTGCCTTAGCAAATCTAAATTTGATTTGCTGGCAAGGTCAGAATCCCTCCCCTTTAGCCTGAGCCACGTCGAAGACCAGCACCACTCAACTCGGCAGAAATACTCCTGCCTCGCTCGCAGTAAACCATTTACGCCGAGTCGAATAACCCCGAGCTTGTCGAGGGACCATCATAAGATAAGAGCATTCGGGACGTTAGAACTTTTTTATTTGCATTTCTACTGTAAAAGTATAAAATAGTAATTCATTAGGAGTAAATACGAGAGAAGCATTTAAATCAGTAAGACCACCAGCTGAAGACCCTCTTAGCCCAATTGCCATCGCTCGGCAAGGGAGTGCAAACATCGTAAATATCGTTGCTTCAGGTACGTTTCCTCAAGATGTCATGGAAACCGCGAAGCGTAATGCCGCTGCGAATCGTGACTATTGGATAGAGGCAGGAGAACCCGAAGCTGCAAGTTGGTACTCTACTGCACTTGAGGGCAGAAAGGCTTACGAAATCAGAGTCCATGAACATAACGAGTTAATTAGCCCAACTGACCCAGATTTAAGATTGTCCTAGCTTCCCCCTTCACCAAGGTCTCGGAGGACAGGTCGGCAACTACGCTGCACCACAGATTAGAGCAATCGGTATGTTAGAACTATTAGAATAACTATGACGAGCGAGCAACACTCAAGTCCGGACCAAAGTGAATTGATATATAGTTTACGTGTTCAGAGAAGGCAGATCGCAGGAGTATTAGGAGAGACCGAACGCCTAAAATTTAACAGTAACTACCCTGAATACAAATTAATCGGTAAGAGAGCGATAGCCCCTACTCTTGGGCTTGTGAGTCACTATGAAACGAGAGATATTTTGGCAGAGCTAGACGATGTAGATTTTCTTTTTCTCCCCCCATCAGTCGCCCTATCTCGCGTTATGAACCCACCGGCCGTTAATGCAAAAGAGAGGTTAGAATTTCCACTTGAAGCTGTTCAATACACTAAGGTTCCTCATGGGCAGAGGTATCAGAATCAGTACAAAATTCGAGTTATACTAGACGATGAAGAAAGTATCCTTGATGCAGAACGGGCAGTGTATTTAGAGAATCTTGCCAGAGAACTTGGCGTGGAAGTTCCTCATGGTGTCTATACTCCAGATATTACGCTAGGATATGTTCATCCGTTAGTTGGTGAACTTCCATCAGAAGAACCACTGAATGAATTAGAGAAACTTCTGCCCGATACAGTAGCGTTAGGTAAAATTAGGCCGGATATTGTCTATGGCGAAGATTATTACACGGACTAAACGACTGATGCTGGGTTAAAATGGTTCTAGCATCGTTTATTACGCTGCACCACAGATTAGAGCATTGTGAACGTTAGAACCTACTCCATACTTTTTTGGAAAATCTACGACTGCTATAATTGAGCTATGGGCTATATTAGAAGAGGTTTAGATTTACTTACGAATAGTGATTCAAGCTATGTCGAGGCGTGTCGCTTTGCCAAAGATACATTTCATGGTTTGGCGGTTGCAGCCTTTGTGGGTGTCGGTGTTGCCGAAATTACAGTTGATGGGCGATATCACACAGCCGTAGTGTTGGGTCTTTTGGCAACAAGCGCAATGCTCGAATCGGGTGCGTGGGTAAACAAGTGGAACATAGAAAACAAACTGCGTTATTCCGCAGAAGGAACAGGTTCATAACAAGTACGTCACCTTAATAGCGGGGACAGAGGAATTACCAAAGTTAAACAAGGAACAGCGTCCTAGCTTCGGCAACTACGCTGCACCATAGAATCTGTATGAAAAAGTTAAAACTTTATGGACTGTATTGTTTTGCGATAATCCTTGCTCTTATTGGTTTCGGAGTTATTTACATGGGATTTGCGAGCGGAAAACTAATTGGAGTTATTATGATAATACCTGGTTCTTTATTCGTAACTTTTAGCATCCTAATAGTGAAGTACAAGAGTATTAAGGTTACTGATTACGTGTTTAGTGATTGGTGGCAGGGGCCATTTTGACTCAACAATTTCAAAGTTTAGTTAAGGCAGCTAACCGAATTTTGGTAACTTCACATATATCGCCGGATCCGGATGCGGTTTGTTCGGTCTTGTTGATGGGTAGGACGTTGCAGGCAAATTTTCCGGATAAGCAAATCCAAATGGTGCTTGAAGAAAATACCTCTCAAGATCTAAGTTTTTTGGGTGGTTATAGCGAAATTAAATTTGCACCGGTCTTTGAAGCCGCTTCCGATTTTAAGCCAGATTTAGTTGTTATCGTCGATGGAAATTCACTAGCCCGAGTCTCTAGAAATAAAACCGACGAACTTTCTAAGTTAATTCACGAGCATTTGAAGTCAAAAGTAGCTGTTATCGATCATCATCCTGATGACGGTTCTTTCCAGGGCGACATTTATATCAACGAAGGCAAATCGTCTACGGCTCAACAAATTTATGAACTTTGCTTCGAGCAGTTAGACTTCCAAAAGCCTGAAGGTTATGCCAAGACGGCCCTGCTTGGGATTTTAAGAGACACCAGCCGCTTTAAATACGATAATCCGGATTATAAAAACACCTTCCGAATCGTTAGCCAGTTAATTGAGGCCGGAGCCAGCATTGAACAACTCGAATTTCGATTAAACCGATTTACTAAAGATGAGCTGGTTGTCTTAGCCCACCTACTTGAAAATGCAACCGATAACGGTAAAGGCTATACCTACAGCTTTATTGACGATCAATTTGCCAAAGACTGGCAATCGGATGTCAAACCGGATATGGACCTCAAAGCCGGCTGTGATATTTTTACTAACCAATATCTTCGAAATCTAGATAACAATTTTTGGGGATTTGTAGTTTATCCAGAGCTTTTAAGCGAGCCAATTTCATATTCGGCTTCTTTTAGGTCAGTTAGTGGCGGAGTTGATGTTTCACAGATTGCCGCTAAATTAGGTGGAGGAGGGCATAAACAGGCCGCAGGTGCCAAAAACATCCGAGCCGAGAGCATTTTAGACGCCATAGCAACTATTGAAAAAACCATCAGTTTGCTAGGTTTGATAAAATAATCCTGCTTGCATGCCGTGATAGCTCAGTGGCAGAGCGACGCCATGGTAAGGCGTAAACACGAGTTCGATTCTCGTTCACGGCTCCAGAGGTTGTTTTTACATCTGTTATTTGGTAATATCTTTGGGATATGGCCAAGAAGAGTGAAAAGCGGAAAATTGTTGGTTTGGTTTGTAAGGCCTGCGGCGGTCGACATTACTATACGACCAAAAACACTATGAACGTACCCGACAAAATCGCGCTAATAAAATATTGTCCGGTTAAACGAGTTCGAACTAAACAAACCGAAACCAAAAAGAACCTTGGCCGCAATGTCGTTCCAGTCCGCCGCTAGCTTAAGCTGCGACTTCAGCTTTCGTAATTGTATTTCTTCAATTACTTTCAGCATCCACACGTCCTTACGCTTAACCCCATTGCACACAATCCGCACAATGGGGGCCCCAAAACACAAATTCAGATATAATGTAGCCATTGCGAAGGGGTGTAGCTCATCTGGCTAGAGCGTCGGTCTCCAAAACCGAAGGTAGGGGGTTCAAGTCCCTCCACCCCTGCCATTCGACTCGCTCCGCTCGCTCATGATAAACCTTCTGTGATATGAATGATGCTAAGCCTAGTTGAAGGACCATTAGAGCTTTATCTTCTCCGTTACCGATGTTAGTATCAAAGAGATGACAAAGATTTTGCTGAACAAACCTATTCTGATTTGTTTATACGGTTTTTCTGGCTCTGGAAAAACTTTTCTGGCTCGCAACTTATGTGAGCACATTCAGTTAGCACATTTAGATGCCGACCGGATCCGTGGTGAGTTATTTAGAAACCCTCGTTTTGATAGTCAGGAAAACGCCGTAATTTTACACCTAATGAACTACTTAGCTGAGTCCCTCTTGACTGCTGGGGTGAGTGTTATCTATGACATCAATGTCCAACGAGCCGGTCAAAGATCTCGCTTGCGTCAATTAGCCCTTAAGCATAGAGCTGCCTATTTGCTGGTCTGGCTTCAAATTGATACTGACAGTGCTTACGAGCGGACTCAACGTCGCGACAAGCGAACCTATGATGATAAATATGCCCAACCGCATTCCAAGCAGTCGTTTGAACAAGCAGTTGCCAATATGCAAAACCCTAAAGACGAAGAATACTTAGTTATTTCCGGCAAACACGCTTTTGTTACTCAAAAAAGTACTCTGATAAATCGACTCTATCAAACGGGATTGGTGGCTTCTACTGTTGTCCAGCAAAATATCGCCAAGCCGGGACTAGTTAATCTAGTACCGAATCCAGCTGCCGGGCGGGTTGACCTAAGCCGACGCAACATATCAATCACTTAGCTTAATGCCTAAAAAAGAAATAGAAATAGCTGAGATTGGGCCAGTCCTGCTAGCAAAACGCACTGGTATGCGTAACATTCGGATTTCCGTTTTAGCCAACGGTACTATAAGAGTAAACCTACCTCGCTGGACGTCGTTTAGAACTGCCGAGCGGTTTGCTGTTAAACACTCGGATTGGATTATGCGACAAAAAAGTAAGGTCAAAACTGTTGTCATCAAACCGGGCGACAGGATCGGTCGGTTAGCTAAAGTCAAATTTGAGCAACGAGAAGCCGGTCGGACGGTTATAAAGGTTGAAGCTAATCAAATAATAGTCACTTCAGTCTTGGCTTGGAATTCAAGGGAACTGCAAAAAAAACTGCAGCTGGCAGCAGAAGCCAGTCTCAAAATGCAGGCTCACGACATCCTGCCAAATCGTGTTGATAGATTATCTAAAATTACCAACTTAAAATTCAATAAATTAAGAATCCGTAAAATGACATCCCGGTGGGGTAGTTGTTCAGCCAGTGGCAACATTTCACTTAGTCTTTTCTTGGTGCAACTGCCAGACGAACTAATGGATTATGTAATCCTGCATGAACTGGCCCACACTAAACATATGAGTCACAACCCCAATTTTTGGCAGTTAATGGAGAGTTTGGAACCAAATACACAAGCTTTTCGTAAGCAACTTCGACGCATCGGGCCAGCCTTGAGACCCATTAGCAACTATTGAACAAAGCAACAATTTTTGGTACTATTGACAGTGAAGGCCTACCATTTAAGGTAGGTTATTTTATTGCTCATATAAAATATCTAAGGATTTTTTGCGGTAAAGGAGAGACGAGTGGCTGATCGAAAGCCGAGAATTCGTAAAGCACCGCCAACGCGGGAAATTGTTGAGTCGCAAGCTCAACCGGTTCAGGCTGTCAAGCCGTCAAGACTAAGTTTTTTAAAGCCGCTTTTTAGATTGTTCGGTTTTATCTTTATGCCTTTCAAAAAAGTTTTAAGCTGGATTTTACCGCGCTATTTTATCAATGCCTGGCGCGAAGTCCGGCAAGTGACGTGGCCATCGCGACGAGAAACTTGGCGACTGACACTGGCGGTTTTTATTTTTGCGATCATTTTTGGCGGCTTGGCGGCAGGTGTCGACAAAGGCATCGATGAATTTTTTAAACGAGTAATCCTAAAATGATTCAGATCAAGCAATTAGAAATCAGCAATCAGGAATTAGTAATACTACTTCCTAGTTCCTATTTTCTAGTTTCTGCGGCTAAAAGGAGAGTCTTGTGAATAAACGATACGATTCAAGTAAGCAATGGTATGCTATCCACACTTATTCTGGATACGAAGAAAAGGTGGCGGAGAGCATTCGCCAGCGGGCCGAATCGCTTGATATGGGCGATAAGATTTTCCAAGTGTTAGTACCAAAAGAGAAAATGATTGAGATTAAAAACGGTAAGCGAAAGGTTGTCGAAAAGCGCATCTTTCAAGGTTATGTCCTGGTTGAGATGAAGCTATCCGAAGATGCTTGGTACATTGTTCGCAACACACCAAACGTTACCGGTTTTGTTGGAACCGGCACTGAACCGACGCCTCTAGGTGAAGATGAAATTGAAAAAATCATGAAGCGGATGGGCCGGGAAGAACCTAAGCATAAGTTTGATTTCCAAGTTGGCGAAGTGGTTAACATCATTGACGGGCCTTTTAAAGGCTTTGACGGTGCTATCAATGAAATTGACGCCCAGAAAGGTAAACTTAAGGTACTAGTTAATATGTTCGGCCGGGAAACGCCGGTTGAGCTCGATGGCCTGCAGGTAAAGCGAGTGTGAAGATGAAAACCCTGAATACTAAACCCGAAATCATAAACAAATTTCAAATTCTAAATTCTAAATTTCAAACCCTAGTGTTTAGAACTTCGAGCTTGGAAGCGACTGAAAGGAGCGACACTGATGGCTAAGAAAGTAGCGTCTAATCTAAAAATGAAAATTCCGGGCGGACAAGCAAACGCTGGACCGCCGGTCGGTTCAACCTTGGGCCAATACGGCGTTAACATGATGGACTTTGTCAATCCGTTTAACGAACAAACCAAGGACCGGATGGGGCAAAATCTGACAGTCCACATTACGATTTATGATGACCGAACTATGACTTGGCAAGTGGTTGGCACACCAACAGACGAACTGATACTTAAAGCCCTTAAAGAAGACAAGGGCTCTGGTGAGCCAAATAAAACCAAACTCGAGAAAAAATTAAGCCAATCGCAGCTGACCGAAATTGCCCAAGCTAAGGCTGATGATATGAATACAGATGATATTGAAGCCGTTAAAAAAATGGTGGCCGGCACCGCCCGAAGTATGGGCGTGGAGATTGAGTAAAAATGGTAGATAAGAAAACTGGTGTTAAACCCAAAAGAAAAGTCACCAGTCGACAGTCATCAGTCTCTAGTAAAAATAAAAAAGATGATGCAAAGAAAGCAGAACAGGAGACTAATGACTCGAGACTAGAGACTACGGATGCTAAAACATCCGTTGCTAAGGCGGGGAAGCGAAGCGCTAAGGCCGCAAAGGAAGCTGAAGATTTAGAAGCCAAACAAGCCCGTAAAGCTAAGGTAGTTGCTGGCGAGGCCGAAGCCAAACCAAAACCCAAGCAAAAACCACCGCGTTCAAAATTAGAACGAGCCGGTAAAAAGTTCCGTGATGTTGCTAAGTTGGTTGAAAAAGGTAGAGTTTACGAATTGGCTGAAGCGGTAGAATTGGCGATTAAGACTAGCCCGGTTAAGTTCGACGCCTCGGTCGAGATGCATTTTAATCTTAATGTTGATCCTAAACTGGCCGATCAGAACGTTCGTGATGTTGTTAATTTACCAGCTGGTTCTGGCAAAACAGTCCGAGTGGCAGTCTTTGCCGATGAGACTGACATAAAAAAAGCCAAGGCCGCTGGCGCCGACATGGCTGGTAGTGACGATCTGCTAGCCAAACTAGATAAGTCGGAAATTGCTTTTGACATCCTGTTAACAACACCAGCTATGATGCCGCAGCTTGGCAAGTACGCTAAGTTACTCGGCCCGAAAGGCCTAATGCCAAATCCGAAAAGCGGCACCATTACCACCGATATTACGGCTGGGGTCAAAGCCGCCAAAGCCGGCAAGGTTGAATATCGAGTCGATCAAGCCGGAATTGTCCACTTGGCGATCGGCAAAGTTAGTTTTGGTAAAGACAAACTAGTGGCTAACGCCGAGGCGGTTATAAAAAGCCTCAAGGCCGCCAAGCCGGCCTCCGTAAAAGGTGCGTACATAAGCTCAGTTTACCTAACAACCAGCATGGGCCCGTCAATCAGACTGGCTTTGAGCTAATAGCAAGGCTTAGATATACTAATGACGAAAGAGATAGCTGTGGCCCGACCAAGCTGGGACGAATATTTTTTAGAAATTATGGCAGCCGTGGCTAAACGAGCCACCTGCGAAAGAGGACAGTCAGGCTGTGTTATTGCTCGTGATAAGCGGATACTGGCTACCGGCTATGTCGGTTCTCCAGCCGGCACTCCACACTGCGACAAAGACGGCCATGAGCTTATGGAAGCTCTAAATGCCGATGGCACTATTTCAAAGCATTGCGTACGGACCGCTCACGCCGAGCAAAACGCCATTGCTCATGCCGCCCGCCTAGGGATTGCCTTGGAGGGTGGCACACTTTATTGCAAAATGACGCCTTGTTACGCCTGCGCTAAGATGATAATCAACGCCGGCATTGAGCGAGTGGTAGCACTTAACGACTACCATGCCGGCCAGCGAACTAAAGCCATCTTTAAGACAGCTGGTGTTAAATTTGAGCTTATAAATAATCGGGTCGAAAAATATAAAGGTCAAAAGCGCCCCATCAGAGTAAAAGCAGTCAAACGCTAATACTACAACAGCCGTTTTCTTGCTTGGCAACAGCTCTAAGTTATAAACTAATATTTGAAGGAACCTATGGGAGTTTTCAGTAACCTACAGATTAGACAGGCAATTGCCGAGGGCCATATAATTTGCCAGCCATTCAACCAAAAGCACGTCTCGCATGCCAGCCTGGACGTAACTCTTGGACACTACTATTACCGGACCGAAAAAGTCGGCGATAAGCGTGTTTACAACCCTTTTGATAAAGCCGACGTCGCGCGGTATTTCGAAGGACCGTTCACGGCTGTCAAACACGCCGAGTGGTGCAAACAAAATGGCGTCAGTCTGCTGGCCGGCATTCCGCCAAATCACCCGGTAATCCCGCTGAAGCCCGGCGAGAGGATACTGGCCCATACCCATGAATTTTTCGGTATATTGCCCCCGGGGGCCTATGAGGTTAAGTCGCGCTCTAGCTGGGGGCGCAATGGTATAGCGGCAGTCTTTGATGCTGGCTGGGTTGATCCGGGCTATATCAACCGCCTCACAATGGAGATTTACAATTTAAATCAAAAAGATATCGTTTTGCTACCGGTTGGCGAACGAATCGCTCAGGCTGTCTTTCACGAAACCGGACCAGTTGAGGGAAATTATGGCAGAGGTCGCCACAGCGGCTTTTCCGGTAAGTATCAATCGGGGACCAACCTTGACAAACTTATAAGAGAATGGACACCGGAACAAATGCTACCTAAAGCCTATAAAGATTCGCGCACCAAACCGCCCAAAATCAAAGGCCTGAAAGCGCTCTAAAATGTTCATCTTCAGACTGTGTGAACCGATTACCGCATCTTCGCACTTGGATGCAGTACAAGGAAGAGTCGAGGACCTTTACTTCGCTGTATATGAACATACGGCGCGAAGGAGTACCGCAGGCTCTGACGCCGTAATGCGCCAAGAGCCGCCGGTGCAGCCGGCTCGGCTGGCTGGCAGGGCGGCGGTGCGGAGTATGCGGTGAACCACCCAGGTTTGTTTATTGTCCTAGAAGGTTCGGATGGAGCAGGTAAATCAACTCAACTAAAACTGACAGAGGGTCGCCTGATGGCCTTGGGTTATGAGGTGGCAACGGTTAGTTTTCCCCGCTACCGGGCGAAATCTAGTTATTTCATCAGACAATATTTGGCTGGCGCGTATGGCCCTGCTTCGGAAATCAGCCCCTACACAGCCTCATTATTCTACGCTGTCGACAGGTACGAGGCAGCTACTAAAATCAGCAACGCCCTCAAAGAAGGTAAGTTAGTTCTAGCCGATCGCTATGTTGGTTCTAATATGGCCCATCAAGGCTCCAAATTTGCTAGCGGCGGCGAAAAACGCGGCTTTTTTATTTGGGCCGAAAGTTTAGAGTATGAACTGCTTGGTATTCCGCGGCCAGATCTCAACATTTACCTGCATTTGCCAATCGGTATTGCCAATCAACGTATTAAGACCCGTGCCGGTTTAGCTGATGAGCACGAAGCTGACGAAGAGCATCTAATTAACACAATTGCCACCTATGAATTACTTTGCAGTCTTTTCCCAAAAGATTTTACTAAGATAAACTGCGCCAAAAAGGGCCATCAACTCGCTGTTAGACAAATTAGCAACTCCATTTGGAAAGAGATAAAACCCTTGCTGCCGCCTAATCCACCGAACGAGCCCAAGCCTCTGACCGTCAAATTAACAGACGATAAATCAACTAACAAAAACTCCAAAGAACCAAGTAAAAACTAGAAAAAATAAAGAGTTGCTTAGCTAGACTAGAGTATGTTAAGATAGCGGGCAAGACCAAAGACAGTAGCTGTCCGGATAACCCCGAACTTAATCCGCTACCGAGGTAAATTAAGCTTCGCCTAAGACAGTCTTTGGTTTAAATAGCCAAAGATTTTTTAATTGTCATGGCTGTTAAGAAAGGACAAAATTGGCTCGGACTAAAGAATCCAAGAACCAGGTGGTTGATGAAGTTAAATCTCTACTTAGTTCGTCAAAATTGACAGTGGCCGCTCACTATAGTGGCACCAAGGTGACACAAATGCTGCAGCTACGACACCAGGCCAAAGACAGCGGAACTACCATAATGGTAGTTAAAAATCGGTTGTTTAAAAGAGCTTTAATCGATAGCGGCTTTAAGGTTGCAGCCGAATCTATGCCGTTAAGCGGACAGCTAGTCTTTGCTTTTAATCCTGACGATGAAGTGGCCCCAGCTCAAGCCTTGGCTAATTTTGCCAAAACCAATCCGCAGATTGAATTAGTAGCCGCCCTCAACTCCGACGGTCAAATAATCGAATCTAGCGATTTAGTAATGCTAGCCAGCTTGCCGACAAAGGAACAACTCCGAGGCCAATTAATCGCTACGCTGTCAGCACCGTTCAATAATTTAGTCGGAGTCCTATCAGCTAGTAATCGTCGGATATTGTACTTACTCAAAGCCCGAGCAAGTCAAACAACCTAAATTAACTAAATGAAGGAGAACTAAGATGGCAAACGAAGAAGCCGAAAAGGCAACTAAGTCAGAAGAAAAAGTTAAGGAAGAAATGAAAGCTGAAACGGCTGTAGAGGCAACCGAAAAAGTCGCCGACGCACCGGCCGAGGCTCATACTAAGGAAGAAGCCCCGGCTGAAGCACCAAAGACAGAGGTTAAGGCAGACTCCAAGCCAAAACCAGAAGAAAAACCAGCTAAAGCCAAGCTTGAAATTCCGAAAGAGTTTGAAGGCCTGGTCAAAGAACTCGATAAACTGAGCGCCCTAGAAGTAAGCAAGTTTATCAAAGTTTTGGAGGAACACTGGGGAGTTAGTGCCGTTGCGCCAGTTAGTGCCGTGGCAGCACCAGCAGCCGGCGGTGAAGCCGGCAGTCCCGCCGCTGAAGAAAAAAGTGAGTTTGACGTCATCCTTAAAGACCCCGGTTCGCAAAAAGTCGCCGTAATTAAAGCGGTCAAAGACGTTACAGGACTAGGTCTTGGTGAAGCTAAAGCCATTGTTGACGCCGCCCCCAAGCCAGTCAAAGAAAAAGTCAAAAAAGACGAAGCCGAAGAGGCGAAAAAGGCCCTGGAAGAAGCTGGCGCGACAGTCGAACTAAGCTAGTAAATACGAACGATTACATAGTCTTTGGATATTTTTTATATGCAACCTGGCTTGACGCCAAGTTAGACACCGCCTACGAATAAAAAAATTATCCACAAGAATTCGCTTGACACTTTGACGATCATAAACACCTATGGTACGATTGCGATTAAGAGTCTTAAATTCAAACAAATACGTGAATGTGAGACTTAAGAGGTAAAACGTAAACAAAATGACAGATATACCAGAAAAACAGGTCAAACGTCTGAAAGCTTTGATTACTGAAGCTGAAACTTCCTTGGCCGCAGCTAAGGAACTATTGGTTAGTTTAGTCGGTGACGATAAAGTGCTAACCAAAAAAGTTAAGGAAGACTCTCTCGGCAAGGTTATTGAAGGCGTATTTGACGGTCAAAATATGGTTGGTTCCGACGGCAAGACATATCCTGTACCGGCCAATTATGCTTCAAAATCTAAGCTGGTCCAAGGCGACATTTTAAAACTTACTATCGGTGATGACGGGGCTTTTATGTATAAGCAAATCGGGCCAATTCCACGTAAACAAGTAGTTGGTCTCCTAAGTCAGAAGGATGGTCATTATTACGTAGACGTTGGTAAAAAACAGTACCGCGTATTATTAGCGTCGGTGACCTATTTTAAAGCAAAGCCCGGTGATCAAGTTAGTGTCAATATTCCGGCTGACGACAGCGTTAATACCGAATGGGCTGCTCTAGAAGCCGCTCTTTAGGCGGCTTAACATAGGCTTTAGCTTAGCAAGAATCACAACAATCAAGCCTAAGCCTAGAAGTTATAATATAAGCATATGGGGCAGGCTTTATATCGCAAATACAGACCACGTAAATTTGCTGAAGTGGTTGGTCAATCAGCTGTTATCGAGACCTTGGCTAAAGCTGTCAAAGACGGCCGAATTAGCCATGCCTACTTATTTTCTGGCCCTCGCGGAGTCGGCAAAACCAGCGTCGCTAGAATCCTAGCTCACGAAGTCAACCAACTACCCTACAGTGGTGAGACGGTTCATCTTGATATCATCGAAATTGATGCGGCCAGTAACCGTCGGATTGATGAAATCCGTGATTTACGAGACAAGGTCAGTACCGTGCCAACTGTGGCTAAATACAAAGTCTATATCATCGACGAAGTGCACATGCTAACCAAAGAAGCTTTCAATGCCCTGCTTAAGACCCTGGAGGAACCGCCGGCTCATTGTATTTTTATCCTAGCTACCACCGAACCGCATAAACTACCCGAAACAATTGTTAGTCGAACTCAAAGATTTAACTTTAAACCGGTTGGGGTAGTTGAGGCGACCAAACATATTAGCAATATCGCTACTAAAGAAAAACTGGCTATCGAACGCGAGGCATTGCAGCTACTGGCCGAGTTTGGTGAAGGCAGTTTTAGAGATAGCATTAGTCTGCTTGATCAACTTAGTGCTAGTAAGGGTAAAATAACCGTCGCCAAAATACTTAAGCTCCTCGGACTACCGTCATCATATATAATCGAGCAGCTCAAGCAAAGTACTTACCGCGCCGACTTAGCCAAGATTGCCGGGTTAATAGAAGAAATTAAAGGCAGCTCCATCAATTCAGTCTACGTTGCTAATCAAATGGCTCGATCAATCAGAGACGATTTAATTAATGCTAAAGCTGATAACGCCATTTGGCTAACCGATCTTTTAAAACAACTCGGTGAAGTATCGGCTGCTAAACATCCAGCTGATAAGCTAGAAATTGTTCTATTCGAAGCGGCTGTCAACTCACCGAACTTCCAATTAAGTCAACCGAGCAGGCCGATTAAGCCAGTGCTAGCCAAAGTTGAAGTTGCCGCTCAGCTAACTTCGCCGAATGTCAAAAAGCCGCCAA
The DNA here is from genome assembly GCA_001790525.1 of Candidatus Saccharibacteria bacterium RIFCSPHIGHO2_12_FULL_47_16b. Classification (GTDB taxonomy): domain Bacteria; phylum Patescibacteriota; class Saccharimonadia; order Saccharimonadales; family UBA10212; genus UBA10212. The sequence continues at coordinate 22,375 of MGCU01000023.1, read as the reverse complement.
GAATAAAAGACAATCCAAATATCTTCTCGCTGGAAATTTGGCCAAAAATTCTGCAAGCAGTTAAAGATCAAGCCGGGTCGCTCCATTCGGCTTTACGACTAGCGGCGCCTTCTTACAAAAACGGAGTTTTACGACTAGCTTTTGCCTTTCCGTTTCATCTTAATAAAGTCAAGCAGGCCGATAACATCCAACGTTTAGCCAAGATTATAAAAGAAATATCCGGTAATTCTGTGACTATCGACTGTGTAGTCGAAAAAGATGCCACCGCGCCGATTGAACATCGACAGACACTCACTCAGGATTCGACCGACAATTATCAAACCATAAGCAATATTTTCGGTCCGGCTGAGATGCTAGAATCATAGTCGCAATGAAATTTCTCCAATTCACAATGATCTATGATCAATGTTCAATTATCAATGAAAAAATAATGAAAACTGTAAATTGTAAACTGAGAATTAAGCCCGAAAGGTGCGTCTGATGGACGCTAAAAAAACATCCGTTCCGCAAAGTGCTGACGCTGAAGCCAGCTTACTTGGTAGTTTAATAATCGATAGCGAAGCTTTTATTAAAATTGCTGATTCGATAAAAGCCGAAGATTTTTTTAATGAGCAGCACCGACGAATTTTCGCTTCGATGCGTAAACTTTTCGAAAAACACCGACCAATTGACATCTTAACCTTATCCGAGCAACTTAAAAGTAATGGCGATTTAGATGATGTCGGTGGCGCCGGTTACTTGACCGAACTGACTAACTTTGTGCCAACCTCATCGCACGTCGAACACTATGCTGAAATCGTGGCCGAAAAATCAATCCGACGGCGGCTAATTGAGGCCTCGGAGTCAATCGCTAATATCAGTCAACAAGAGGGCAAAAGCCTGCAGGAGTTAATCGAAGAAGCCGAAGCTCGTCTATTCGAAGTCTCCCAACGCAGTGTCAAACAAGACATAACACCGTTGGAATCAATCCTAGGCGAAAGTTTTGATAGGTTAGATGATCTGCATCGCCACAAAGGCCGATTGCGCGGCCTGGCAACCGGAATGCGCGATCTCGATAAATTGCTGGCTGGCCTACAACGGTCTGATCTTGACGTGATTGCCGCCCGACCATCAATGGGTAAAACCGCCTTGATGCTTAATATGGCACTTAACATTGCCACCCAAGCTGAACATGGCACAGTACTATATTTTAGCCTGGAAATGAGTAAGGAGCAGTTGGTTGATCGCTTGCTGGCAGCTCAAGCTGGAGTCGATGCTTGGAAACTGCGGACCGGCGACGGTTTAACTGATAGTGATTTTGAAAAGTTAAGCACTGCTATGGGCGAGCTAGCGGAAGCGCCTGTATACATTGATGATACTTCTGGCATTACAGTATCGGACCTTCGAACTAAAGCCCGGCGGTTGCATCATCAGCACCCCCTTTCGGTCATTATGGTTGATTATTTACAGCTGATGAGTGGCGGATCGCGCTTTGCGACGGTGGCCAACCGCGTCCAAGAGATTTCCGAGATCAGCCGGAGTTTGAAAATCCTAGCCCGAGAATTAAATGTTCCGGTAGTGGCAGCTTCTCAGCTTTCTCGCTCCGTTGAAAGCCGAAGCCCGCAAATACCGCAACTGGCCGACTTGCGCGAATCGGGTTCAATTGAGCAGGATGCTGACATAGTCGTCTTTTTATACCGCGAAGAGTACTATAACCCAGATACCGGACGGCAAAACATTATGGATCTAATGGTCAAGAAGCACCGCAATGGTCCGGTGGCTAACTTGGAAGTCTATTTCGACCGTGTTAGACAGCAGATACGAGATTTAGACACTAAGCACGAAGAACCTTTCGAAACCTAACCTTTGTTATACTTAGCTACATGCTAAGTCGGTTAGGGCGGCTGACAAAAATAAACCCTCGGTTAGTCTTTTTCATAGTTCTGAGCAGCGGCCTTTTTTATTTATTATTTATCTGGCGATTAGATTATCTTGGTCTTAGTAATAGTGAAACTACAGCTGCCGGCAACAGCTCCTCAATTAAGGCGATTATTGATAATCCATTGTATGGTCCGCATAAGCTAATTCAGTATGGCTTGCAGAATTTATTTGAATTTTCGGCCTTTAGTCTGCGATTGACCTCTGTTATTTTGGCAGTGCTTTTTATCGTCTGTTTTTACTTGATTAGCGCCAAATGGTTCGGTAAAATTATCGCTCTAGCTGCAACGATCATCTTCGCATCTTTACCTTGGACTATTATTTTTGGCCGCAGCGGCACTCCATTCATCCTGTTTCTGTCACCGGTTTTAGTTTTGGCCAGTTATTATTGGCTAGCTAGAACCAAAAATAGAGTGAACATAGCTTGGTTGGTATTTTGTTTTATTATTGCCGCCAGTCTCTATATACCCGGCCTAATCTGGCTGTTCCTGGCAGCTTTAATCGTCAGCCGTAAGATTCTCTGGTTCAATGTCAAACGGCTCAGTAAGTTGACTTTTATGGGCGGCTTTTTATTGTCTGTTCTAATTTTGTCACCGCTTATTTACAGTCTGGTGGTTAGCCCTAATCTGCTAAAATCATTAGCTCTTATCCCGAACGATTTACCAACCGTAACCGATTTTCTAAAAAATATTGGCTGGTCAGTATTGACTTTATTTGTTCGTGCCAAGGAACAAATGGAATTTATTATTGGGCGGTTACCGATTCTTACCACACTAGTGTCTGTTTTAATGATTTTCGGTGTTTATGCCATGCAATCATCGTCTCGCAAAAAATTATACTGGCTGCTTTGTATGGTAATAGGCGCCGTCATCTTTTCTGGATTAAACAACCTGTCTATATTTCTGATCTTTGCACTTACGCCACTAGCCGTTATTGCCTCAGCTGGCCTACGTTTTTTGTATTTGGAGTGGCAAAATGTATTTCCGAAAAATCCCATCCCAAGAAACTTTGCCTACGTTTTAATCTTGGCACTATCTCTCATTCATTTAATTTATGGCTTTAATTATTCGTTGTTAGCTTGGCCGAATACGCCCGAAACGCGAATGATTTACGTGATAAAATGATGACAATGAGCAATCAGCAATAAGCAACAATCATTTTTGTTTATTGTTCTTTGTTTTTTGTTAATCGAGCGACTAAAAGGAGTATATGGTGACTAAATTCGACCAGGCGAAATTGCTAATGAAGGCTCGTAAACTACAAAAAGAGTTACAGCGGGAAATTATTACAGTCGAAGCCGGTGACGGGGCTGTCAGAATCGAAATTTCCGGTGAACAGAAAATTAAAAGAATCGACATCGACCCAGAGAGGGTCAATCTTGATGACATTGAACAACTTGAGATGTGGTTGGAAGACGCAGTTAAAGAAGCTATTACTAAATCGCAGCAACTTGCAGCCGAAAAGATGAAACCGATGATGGGCGCCTTAAGCGGATTGGGGCTGTGAGAAGTGTTATTCCGCCGCCGCTGGCCCAGCTGATCGAGGCCATAGCTGCTCTACCCGGTGTCGGCCCGCGCACGGCCGAACGTTATGCTTATTTTTTACTAAAAGCCGATCCGGCCAAATCAACCCAACTAGCATCCGCCCTAACTCTGCTCCACGCCAAAATTAAATACTGCCCAAAAACATTTGCCCTGATTGACTCTTCACAGACCGTTAGCTCTCTCTACCTAGACCCCAAGCGAGATAAAAAACTGGTGGCGGTTGTGGCCGACCCTTTTGATATCATGGCTATTGAAAAAACTGGCACTTTTAATGGAACCTACCATGTGCTGGGCGGTCTAGTATCGCCGATTGAGGGCGTCGACCCGGATCAATTGCGAATTAAAGAACTAATTAAGCGAGTCGATGAAGATAAAGTATCTGAACTAATATTGGCGACTAACGCTAGCGTCGAAGGCGAAAGCACAACTTTATTAATCGCCCAAAAATTAAACAAACGTAAAATTAAAATTACCCGCCTGGCCAGGGGGCTGCCGGTTGGTTTAGATCTTGAATACGCCGATCAGATTACATTGACACGGGCTTTAGAAGGCCGACAAAAAATTTAGAATCTGGAATTTAGAAACTAGATGTTACAAGTATTGAAGTTTATACTCTAAATATGTCTGACGAACCGGCTAAAATCCGCCAAATTATTAACGACGCCAAGCAGATTGTCATAATTCAAGCCGACAATCCGGATGCCGATTCTCTGGCCAGCGCTCTGGCCTTAGAGTCTATCTTGGAGAATCAGGGCAAAAAAGTAAGTCTCTATTGTGGTGTCGATTTACCAAGTTACCTTCATTATTTGCCAGGTTGGGGTAGGGTACTTAAAGAACTACCTAAAAATTTTGACGGGGCAATCATCGTTGATACAGCTTCGGAAGATTTGCTCGAGCAGCTTAGTAAAAGCGGCACTAAGCCATGGTTGGCGGCTAGGCCGGTCATCGTACTCGACCACCACGCTTCTGACGCCAGTATTTCGTTAGCTGATGTTATTTATCGACCCGCAGCCGTGGCCACCGGCGAAATAATCTATGAACTGGCGGATAAGTTGAACTGGCAACTTGACCGCGAAGCCATGGATTTAATCGCCGTGGCTATATTAAGCGATAGCTTGGGGCTGATGAGTGCTTCAACCACCGCCCGCTCGATTCATATCATTGCCGAATTGGTCGAAAAAGGCGTTAAGCTGCCCGAGCTGGAAAGCGCTAGACGCGAGACGTTGCGGCGTGAGGCCGAGCTAATCCACTATAAAGGCGAGCTGCTAAAGCGCGTTGAGTTTCATAGCGATGAACGTATTGCTACTGTCACAATCCCATGGGAAGAAATTGAGCGCTATAGTCCGCTTTACAATCCACCAATGCTCGTCATTGATGACATGCGACTAGCTAAAAATACTGAAGTGGCCATTTGTTTTAAAAAATATAAAGCTAGTAAAATAACAGCCAAAATCCGCTCTAACTATGGCTACGGCATTGCCGATAAGTTAGCCGAGCATTTTGGCGGTGGCGGCCATCCCCTAGCCGCCGGTTTTAAAATTACTAACGGTCGAGCTTTTGATGAAATTAAGGTAGAAACTATTAAGATTGCCACCAAGTTGTTAGACGAAAGCGAAAAAGAGAAGGCCGGTGAAACTATTTAATAGCCTGACTCAAAAAATAGAAGAATTTTCGCCCATTAAAAAGGGTCAGGTTTTACTTTATACCTGCGGCCCAACGGTTTATGACCATGTCCATATTGGGAATTTACGAACTTATGTTTTCGAAGACACGTTACGACGCGCACTCAAGGCTACTGGTTATGGGGTTAAGCACGTTATGAACATCACTGATATTGAAGACAAAATCTTTGCCCGAGCCAATCAGACTAATCAAGACTTCAAGATTTTGACTGCGAAATACGAAAAAATATTCCTCAAAGACATTTCCAAGATAAGGATAGATCTACACGAATCTAAGCTGATTCGGGCCAGTCAAGCGATTACCGAGATGCAGGAACTAATACGTCAAATTCCCAATAGGTATATTGAGGATGATGGCGTCTATTTTGACATAGGTAACTATAAAGATTATGGACGGTTTGTGACACTTGATCGTAGCCACCAGCACCACCGAATTAATAACGATGAATATGATAAAGAGCACGTGGCCGACTTTGCCCTCTGGAAAGCTAAAAAGCCAGACGAACCTAGCTGGGACTTCAAGATCGATGGCAAAAATATAGAAGGAAGGCCGGGCTGGCATATTGAATGTTCAGCCATGTCAGTAAAGTATCTCGGCCAGCCTTTTGATATTCATACTGGCGGTGTCGATTTGAAGTTCCCCCATCACGAAAATGAAATCGCCCAAAGCCGGGCGGCCACTGGTAAGGAGTTGGCCAGCTTTTTCGTCCATGCTGAACATCTTTTAGTCGATGGTCGAAAAATGAGTAAAAGTCTAAATAATTTTCTGACTCTCGAGGATGTCATCGCTAAAGGTTTTGATCCGATAGCTCTGCGTCTATTATTTCTGCAAGCCCACTACCGCAGCCAGTTGAACTTTACCTGGGATTCGATTGGCGCCGCTCAAACTAACCTTAAAAGTCTACAAGCTTTTGCCGATTTACGTTTTCAAACCCAGCCGGGTGCTACCTCAACCCCCGATGATTATTTTACCGAGCAACAAGAGTCGATCTTAGCAGATTTATCTAACGATCTCGCTACACCAACCGCCCTAGCTAAACTGGACAAAATAATTGACTTAGTCGGCAGTAGCGGCGTTGATCCAACTCGAACCCTAAATCAGCTAAATCAATTTCTTGAATTCTTAGATTTGGTTTTCGGTCTTGAACTTCTCAAATCAAACGATATCACACCAGAGCAAAAACAACTTATTACGAAGCGGGAAGAGGCTAGAGTTTCAAAAAACTGGGCCAAAGCTGATGAGCTGCGTCAGCAGTTAAAAAGTCAAAAAATTGAACTTAACGATACAGAACTTGGTCCAATTTGGTATCGAGCTTAACTGCCAACAACTTGACGGCGACGTCGGACGTAATCTTCGATTATGATCTTAACGGTGCTAGCTGCCGGAATTGCCACGATCGCACCTAAAATTCCGCCAAAGCCAATACCAATCAAAGCCGCTATAAAGACCGTTAGCGGGGTTAGTTCACTTAACTTAGATTGGATGTAAGGTTGGAAGGTATGATTTTCAATAAAGAAGTAGACGATGAAGTAAATAGCCATGACGACAGCTAGAGCCCCTGAATTTAGCAGGCTAACCAGTACCACAACGCTGGCAGCAATCGGGTTGCCAAATAATGGAATGATCCCAAAGACCGCCACAATACCAGCTAAAGCCGCCGCGTTAGTCGGTATATTCAGCACCTGACCAGCAATTTCTAGAGCGATAAAAGCAAACAGACCAGCCACGGCAGCTAATATGACCTGGCCGTTGACGAAGGCTGTAACCGCTCGGTAGATTTTATGAGCTAGGCGCCGGTGATGCTCACGCTTTCTTTCTGGCAAAACCTTAAAGTAAGTTTCTAGCCAGGCCGGACCCTCAACTAGCATCATAAAGGCCAAAACCAAAACCACTAATACTGAAACTAGCGCCTCAACTACCCGCCGGCCGGTATCGAGTAATTTGGAGCCAAAGCCACCGTAATTAGAGGCAAAGTCTTTAGCGGCTTGGTTTAACTTTTCGTCTAAATCGTAGCGCTTGACCGCTCGAGACAGACTATTATCCTGATCTTGGAAATTCTGAACTTTTTGCGGAACATCTCTAATAAAATCCCGAGTTTGTTGTACTAGCGGCGGAATAACTAATACGAAGAACAGTGTTAGAACTGCCACCACCAGTAAATAGGCTGAAGCAGTGGCCCGAATCCGACTATGAACTTTCAGGCGTCGGCTAATGGCACTGACTACCGGATTAAGCGCTAGAGCCACAAAGACAGCCGCGGCGATTAAAGTCAGTACATGAGAAACCATGCCGATAAATTTATAACCAAGCACGGCGACAGCCAGCCAGAAGATGGCTCGGACCATTGTCCGGTTAGTCACCGCGACCGTTATCTTTCTCGGTCTCTCCATTAACCTAAATTATGCATGCTTGAGCGGCGCTTGGCAATTGTCTCTTTATAAAGTTCCACTAGCTTTGGACCAACTACTGCAACGTCGTATTGATTAATTTCTGCTTGTTGCCACTGATGTAGTTTTTTGGCTAAAGCGCTATTGTTTAATAGCTGATACAATCTGTCGGCAAAGTCTTGAGGTTCCCTAGGATTGACTAACAGGCTCGGTCGGCTTCCAAGCACGCTGCGATAGCCTTCATTATCACCGCCGATAACTACGCCGCTACCAGCCGCCATGGCCTCAATTAAGACAATCCCGAAACATTCGCCATAAAGAGAAGGGAAGCAGGCAATGGCCGCACTAGCCAGTAGAGACGGCTTAGCTTCTTCAGGCACAAAACCCAAGAATTTAACATTGTTTTCAAGACCATAGTTTTTAGCGTAGCGCTCGAGTTTAGTTCGCAACGGACCCTGGCCGCCAATGCTCAAGTGCACATCGGCATCTTTTTTCAAAAGTAATCGAAAGGCCTCTAGTAGCTGTTGGCAGCCTTTACGTTTAACCAGCCTGCCTAAAAAAACAATGTGTTTAGATTGTTGTTGGCTGACCATTGCGGTGGATTGATATTTTGCTAGATCAACCACGTTCGGTAAAATATCAGTCTGCAGCTTGAAAACATCATCAGCATAGTTGGCTGCAGCCCGGCTAACGCTAATTACTTTATCAATCCGCTTAAGACTTTTGCCATAAATTATCTTTAAGGCTCGCGAGCCATCCACTGCCAGTCGGTTGGCAGGATATATATGAACCGTGCCGACAATTGCCGTTTGCGGTTTGGCAGCATTAATTACCAACTTTGCCATAAAAGGCGAGTAAGGAAATTGGACATGAATTACATCAAAATCTTCTTGATCGAGAATTTTTTTTATGGCCTTCAATTTTGGAAAAACTGAAATTGATAAGCGACTACCGCCCCAACTAACGGGTAGATTTTTGCTTAAGGAATAGACCTTGCCGCCAGCGTATGATGGCAGTTTTGATTGACCGACTAAATAGGTAACTTTATGGCCGCCTTTAGCTAGCCAAGCCCCCAACGTCCTGACGTATTGTGAGACGCCATCGGGCCTATCTAAAGAATCGTCGTAAAGGAAAGCGACGCTTAGTTTTCCAGAATTTCTTTGCATTCTTGCTATTAACACCGTTAAGATGCTGCTCTATCCGCCACTTGATATAAGCCTCCATATAGGTCTTTTCATATTGATCAATTATTTTGGTGTAATCAAACTTTTTAACTTCGGCTAAGCCCCAGGCCCGAAGCGTACTACTTAGTTTGCCGTCGCTTATTATAACCATCAAACGTTCGGCAAAGTCCTCGGTCGCTTTAGGATCAACTAGGCCGACTCTACCGGTATTGGTCAAAACATGAATGTAGCCGGAATTTCTACCAGCCACTACCGGACAACCCATTGCCATGGCTTCAATCAAGACTATGCCAAAACTTTCACCAACGATCGCGGGGCTACAAAAAACGTCAGCATTACCCATTAAACGTCGCTTTTCGTCTTCGTTAACATAACCGCTAAAATGAATGTTTTTAATGCCTAAAGTTTTAGCCAGTTGATCCAGACTACCGCGCCTGGAACCTTCACCAGCGATATTTAAGTAGGCCTTGGGCATTTTAGCCTCAACTAAAGCAAAGGCTCTTATTAAAGCTTCAACATTTTTTCGCCTGTCTAGCCGGCCAACATAAAGAACAGTTTTAGTGTCTGGGCCGTTAAGCGGCAGGCGTTTTTTGAATGGTTTATAAATATTAAGGTCAACACCGTTAGGAATGTACTTAATATCGGCAACCATTCTTTTCTCAAAACTAGTTTGAGCTTTTTGAATCATTAGGGCAGCTGGCGCCGGTGAGACAGCGGTTATAACGTGCAAACGCTTGCCCAAATTCCGAGCGTAAGGTGTAAACACATTAACCCAGGAAGAGGTTGACGGCCTATCGAATAAGTTGGCATGAAAGGTGCCCACAAAGGCCGCTTTAGTTTGTCTGATCATTTGCCAGGCCAGTAACGGTGCCCAGGGTTCATGGAAGTTAATAACGTCGAATTTTTCTTTTTTTAAAATTTGGGCCATTTCCTTACTATCGGTAGGCAAGCCCCAGTTGCCGGCGGCACCAAAACCGGCTGTAAAATTGGTGGTTGAGCCTAAAATAATGTAGTCATCTGGCGCCTCATTTTTAAAGCCCGGTGGCTTTGGGGTAATAATTTTGACGATGTGACCTTTTTTGGTCAGACCATCGTGGAGGTGCTGGACAACCTGTTGGACACCGCCAGTTCTATCGAACATATTATAGGGACAGACCAACCCGATCTTCACACCGCGCCTCCTTGTGTCGGCGCAATTATCAATTCACATTTTTCAATTCTCAATGATTTATCATTTAGCAATTTACAGATATCAGTTGCAGTTTGTTTGGTAAATGACAAATGGGAAATTAATGATAAATGGTAAATGGTAAATTGTAAATGCATGAACCTGTTCATGTCTAGTATACTTTAATCCTTGCTTAACAACCGTCTTATATGTGATGGAACGAATGGTGCTGCCTCTTCGGCGGTAGCGATTATCGACGGCGCATGAGCCGGCATCCCGGCTTTAACCAAGTGAAAGTCCTTATAGATAGCTCGCATATGCTGTTCGACCCTGACATTATCAAAATATCTATCGGTGTCGATTGCCTCATGGTAAACCTTTTTATCAATATGCTGGCCAGACAGATCTAACATCAACATAGTGTGCGCAACAGATATATAAGTCCGCGGGTCATTGCACTTCCAAAGATAAACCTCAAAATCGATTCGTTTTTTTCGCTCCATCTCATCAACACCACGTACTTTGGTGTTGGTTTCTTTGACAAATAGTGGTTCAAGAACGGCGTAGGCCAAACGAATCAGCGGCCCGCGCAAGATAAAGTATTTTACAAACGCTGCCGGTAGACGATGCGAGCATAGCCAAGTTAGACCGCGGAAGAACCAATAAGTGCGGGGCTTGTACTTGAAATCGTCCTTGTGAGCAAAGCCAGCAAAACTAACCAAGTAATCTATCTGTTTGGCAATTTGAGGATATTTTTGCAACATCCTGGTAATGATAGTAAAGCCGAGACTCAAGCCCGTTAGGCTAAATCGCTGGCCACGGTAGCGTAGCTTAATCACACTGGCTAAATAATCCGCCAGGTTATCAAGCGTCGGCTTTTCACCGATCTTATAAAAAGGATCCATACCGCCAAAACCGGGTAGATCTGGCGCCGTCACACCGCCATAACGGTTCAAATATAAAGCCAAGCCAAAGTTACGCTCAATGCTGGAGTGATGACCGTAAATATACATAATCTCCCGCTTCTTGCCTTTGGGTGGTGGCAAGCGAAGCAGGCGGCCATGAAGTCCATTGATATATAGCGGCTGAATATAATCAGCCGGTTTTTTCTCGGCTTTTGTCATTCCTATCAACAAATTATAATTACTTTAGATTCATCTGTAAAACTTAACCGTTAAAGGTGTTACAATAACAAAGCTTCGGTGGGGAGTAGCCAAGCGGCCCCGCACATTTTTTAGAAGTTCCATAATCTGGTTGCAGACTATTCTACTCACGAAAATAAGCGGGGTAAAATAAGGCACAGGGTTTTGCTTGCCCAGCATTAAAATAATTCGGGATCGTCTAATGGTAGGACACTGGGTTTTGGTCCCAGCAATCTTGGTTCGAGTCCAAGTCCCGAAGCCAAATAAATAGAATAATTTTTAGTGCTGGTGTCCCGGCATTCGGGGTGAGAACTGCCAGTGGCAGTCCGGAAACCGCAGCCGCAACGGCGGCGAGGTGGGCCCGCGAAATTTTTCCGTCAGGAAAAATATTTGTGGGTCGAAAATCCCTCCTCCCCAGCCATCAGTGATTGACAAACCACTTGCGCGCGGCCAGTTCATCGTCGCGCATAGCGTGTTTTAATTCGTTGATTGATGTAAATTTTTTAGACGGCCGCCAGAACTTTTCCAAACTTAACATTAATTTTTGGTCATAATGATCCTCATCCGGTATATCCAAAAGATAGGTTTCGACTCGACGTTCGTTTTTACCAAAAGTTTCCGGCGCACCAATAAAAATTAGAGCTGGTTCACTTTTAAATTTGCCAAGCGTGGCAAAACCAAAATAAACGCCATCGTCGACCGAAACATTTGTTTTCCTAAGATTGGCCGTTGGATAGCCAAGGCTGCGCCCCCGACCATCAAACCGAGCAGTCATCCCGCCAATCTTTGTCGGTAACTTCATATTCCTAGTGTAGCTTAAAAAGGGAAAGGTAGTAGCGCCGGTTCGGCATTAGCCGAATTTGAATTCATTCCAAAAGGCGCGTTGAAGGAAAACCGCAGGTTGTCCTTCAATTTCTATATCTGGTTAAGGCCGCCGAAGATGGCAGAAACCGAACTATCCTCAAAGATGGCTTTAACGGCCGAGGCTAATAAATCTGATACAGTCACGACTTCCAGCTTGGCATTCTTGAATTTAAGTGTCTGCGGAACAGTGTCGGTTACGATAATAAAGTTAATCGGCGAATTATCTAGCCTTTCTTTAGCTGGCGGCGAAAATAGCCCATGAGACGAAACAGCCGAAATTTTGGCGGCACCGTGTTTTTTAAGCTGTTCAGCAGCGGCACACATCGTCCCGGCCGTATCAATCATGTCATCAATAATCACACAGTTCTTACCTTTAACATCGCCAATTACATCTAGTGCCTCTGCCACGTTTTTACCAACCCGGCGTTTATGGACAATTGCTAAATCAGTTCCAAGATAGGTAGCATAGCGTTCGGCCATTTTAACCCTGCCTGTGTCAGGCGAGACGATGACAAAATCGGTACCAAACTTTGATTTTAGATGTTCGGCTAGGGCCGGTAGTGCAGTCAAGTGATCAAACGGTCCGCTGAAAAAACCTTGGATTTGGCCGCTATGTAAATTAAGACTAACGATGCGGTTGGCGCCGGCTGTGGCTAATATATCAATCATCAATCTAGCGGCAATCGGTTCGCGTCCCGAAGATTTACGGTCTTGCCGAGCATAGCCAAATAGTGGACAAACGGCCGTAATGCGAGCCGCTGAGGCCCGTTTGCAGGCATCGATAATAATCGCTTGCTCAATGATGGCATCATTAACCGGATTAAAATGGCTTTGAAAAACAAAAACGTCGGCCCCGCGGACCGACTCTTCTAGTTTGCACATGATTTCGCCGTTGGCAAAGTGGGTAAGTTCAACCTGACTTAATTCAGTACCGAGTTTCTTGGCGACCATTCCGGCCAATTCACGATGGCTAGAGCCACTTATTATGTGCAGCTCCTTTTTATGAGCAGGTATAGTTAAGGCTGATGATGCTCCCATCTAGCAGTAGTGTAACAGTTTGATTTTTATCAAACAACAATTTTTCTAAAGTGTAGCTTTTATCTTGGCTGCCAGCTTTGGATTCCACATGGCGCCAGTGGCCGACTGAACGTTATCCGCACCAGCTCTACGGTACTGCCAAAAATCGTCCGGAGTCATTACACCACCAACGCCGACAATCTCGAACTCTGCTTTTGTTTTACGGCGAAGTTCATTCAAACGTTTGACCATATCCAGTCCAGCCCATTTAATAGCCACCCCGCAAATGCCGCTGACTAAGCGGTTTGGACCGGGTAGAGCTTGTTTACCATTTTTATCTACAACCGGAGCGGGGATAGTATTGATTGCCGAGATGGCAGCAATGTAAGGAGCTATTTCCTTCATAATATTCTCTAATAATGACTGCTGCTCGGGCGTGTAATAGCCAACTTTGACAATTAATGGCTTATTGCCAATTCGGTCTTTGACCCGGCGGACAATGTCAACCACAGCCTTCTGCGTGTAGCACAAAATTCCTTCATTGGCAACGTTGGGGCAGGACAGGTTAATTTCGATGGCTTCAACGCCAGATGATTTAGCTAGTCCAGCTGTCAGCGCAAAATCTTCATAATAATCTTCGTTAGTGAAGCCTTCATTAATAGTGCCGACGGCGCTTGACACTAGCAGTTGGCCCTTGCCTTGATAACTGTGGGCTTTTTTAGTGTCGGCTACCCAAAAGGCCGGACCACGGGAGGGATTACCGAATGAATTGGTAATAGAAAATTTGTTAGATGGTTTATTCGTTTTGGTCGAGCCAAGTAACGGTTTTGAGGTTTTATCTAAAGTTAGATCGCCATCTATATCAACATAAAGGACGTTGGGAAATTGGTTAACGTTAAATTCTACACTTCGTTGAGTTTTGTATGTAACCACATCAAAGCCGCGCTCAAAAGCATACTTGACATATTTGCTGTTCAGAATTGGTCCAGCTGGAATACCAAAAGGTGAATATAGCTTCTTGCCAAGGAAAGTAAATTTTGGTTCACCAAGATTTTGAAAGGGTTTATCGTCGGAAGAAACTAAGGTTGGGCCATCATCGAAATTATCGTCATAGGTCTTAGTCGGATCGTAGAAGGCTTTGAGCGCGGTAGTGGTTTTTCCCATAACTTCTTACTATACTAAGTGACAATGCCGACTTTTCAAAGTAAGCACGAGGTGGCCAATAGAATTATATTGGCGATTGATACTGCCAATGCAGCAGAGGCTGAAAAACTTGCCGAGTTGGCCAAATCAGCAGGAGCAATCTATATCAAGTTCGGTTTACAGCTAGCCACGGCCAAGAGCTGGCAATGGTGCGCCAAGCTAGCCAAAAAGCATCAATTAGACTGGGTGGCAGATGCCAAATTGGATGATATTCCAAATACAACTTCAGCCAGCGTGGCCAGTTTAGTTAAACTGACCCACTCACCATATGCTATTACAATTCACACCACAGCCGGTCATCAAGCCATGCTAGGAGCCCAAGCCAAAGCCGGGCAAGTTAAGATATTTGGAGTCACTGTTTTAACATCTCTAAGTGATGAAGAGTGTCAGCGTATTTATGGCTCCACGGCTAAAGAAAAAGTATTGGAACTGGCGCAGTCAGCGGCGACGGCCGGCTTAGCCGGCATTGTCGCTTCACCACAGGAAGTTAGTATGATCAAACAAAACGAAAAGACCAAGAACCTCTTGACCATGATCCCTGGCGCACGTTCGACCCGTGTTCAAACGGTTGATCAGGCCAGGGTCGCTACGCCAGCCGAAACAATTGCCGCCGGTGCTGATTTACTGGTCATCGGCCGAGAGATCACTCAAGCTAGCGACCCGGCAACCGCTTTCGCTAAAATTATTGATGACATCAAGGGAGTAATCAATGGAGCATAAAGATTTAATCATTGAGCTTAATTCCATCGGCGTCATAAAGTTTGGCCAGTTCACGCTTAAGAGCGGGTTGGTTTCACCAATTTATATTGATTTACGAGTTCTAGTTTCTTATCCGGCAACTATGCGCAAAGTAGCCAAGGTCTATAGCGATATTTTGGCAAAATTGAAATTCGATAGGATGGGAGCTGTGCCATATACCGCGCTGCCGATTACGGCTGCCATATCGCTCGTAAGCAACCGACCATGGATTTACACCCGCAAAGAGATCAAAGATCACGGCATCAAGAAACCAATCGAAGGAGAGTATAAGCCTGGGGAAACAGTGGTTTTGATAGATGACATGGTTACGACTGGCGCTTCCAAGTTTGAGGTTATTCAGCCGTTTGAATCAGAAGGATTGAAAGTTAATGACGTTGTAGTTCTATTAGATCGTGAGCAGGGAGCCAAAAAAAATCTGGCTGAAAGAGGCTACAACTTGTATGCCGTCTTTACCTTGGGAGAAGCCCTTGATGTTTTGCTGGCCGAAAAAGCTATTACACATAAGGTACTTGATAAGGTTAAAAAGTTTCTTGCTGACAACCAGGCATAAACTACAACATTTATACACAGCAGAAGTTATTGACTGCTATTT
Source organism: Candidatus Saccharibacteria bacterium RIFCSPHIGHO2_12_FULL_47_16b (assembly GCA_001790525.1). Taxonomy (GTDB): domain Bacteria; phylum Patescibacteriota; class Saccharimonadia; order Saccharimonadales; family UBA10212; genus UBA10212. Next base: position 6,915 of record MGCU01000023.1, on the reverse strand, counting down.
CGACTGGGCGTAAATTGTAATGTGCCATCGTGAGGTGGCTACAGCGTAACTACTTCGGTAGCCAAACTGTAGAAAAGACGCCCCTTAAACAAGGGCGCCTTTTCATTTCCAGACGACTTACATCTTTGACGCATTACATCGTCAGAAGCTACGCTACTCCTTCAAAGTATATCTGTATACATCTCAGTTCGTTGCTCGCTTCTTCCTTGTACCGCACCCAAATATGATAAGTCTTAAAAAGATTTGCGCTGCACTCAAATGCAAGCACATGGAATACGTGACTTCTGTATAATCGAGGCAAGTGATCAGTTTCCAAAAGATTGGCAGTAGTGAAGTAGTCGTCGATTATTTAAATGAGGCCATTGCTAAAAGATTGACGGCCGGTGCAAAGGTTTTATGGCTACTATCTGGTGGTTCTTTGACGCCGATTCAAATTGAGACAGCCAAAAGACTCCAAAGCCAAAACGTCCAGAATTTAACTGTCAGCTTAACCGATGAGCGTTTTGGGCCGATTGGACATCCAGATTCTAACTGGCAGAAATTAGTCAATGCCGGTTTCAGCTTAAGCGGCGCCAAGTTTCGTCCGGTCTTAGAAAATAAGGATTTCGCTTCAACCACTGCCGATTTTGCGGCGTACTTAAAGCAAGAATTTGCCAGCTGCGATTTTAAAATTGCCTGCATTGGCATTGGCGCCGATGGACACACGCTGGGTGTTATGCCCGGCAGTATCGGCATTGATTCACAAGAGTTGGTAGTTGGCTATCAGGCCGCGGATTTCCAACGCATAACTATGACCCTTGGCTCGCTTACTAACTTGGATGAAGCAGTCGTCTATATGGTTGGCCGAGAGAAATGGTCGCTGATTGATCAAATTGTCGATGAAGACATCCCTCCAAACAAACAACCAGCCCAAGTCTTAAAGACAGCCAAAAAACTAACCATATATAATGATTACAGAGGGGAGCCGTCGTGATTACATTACTCCAATTTCTAATATCTAATATCGAAATCCTAAACAAATCCGAATATCTAAGTTCTAATTCCCAAATATTTAGAATTTGGTGCTTAGAATTTGATAATTGTTTAGAAATTAGAAATTCGAACTTAGAATTTAAGCCGACGCTAGGAGGCGTGTCGTGAAGATAGCTATAGCTGGTCTTGGTCGAATGGGCACCCAAATTACCCAAAAGCTGGCCGAGGACAACCATCAAGTCATTGCCCATAACCGCAGTAAGGAGCCAATTAAGGAGGCGACCAAGTTTGGAGCGCTACCAGCCTACGAAAAGGCCGACGTGGTTAAAGCCTTTGCTAATCAACAATTAATTGTTTGGCTGATGATTCCGGCTGAAGTTGTCGACGAGCAACTAGCCGAATGGCTGGCGATTATACCTAAGGATTCTATCGTCATTGACGGCGGCAATTCAGATTATAGACTGACCAAAAAACGCTCACTCAAAGTTGCAGCTAAAGGCTCTGCCTTTATAGATGTCGGTACCAGTGGCGGCGTTTGGGGTTATAAAAATGGCTTTTCAATGATGGTCGGCGGTGATGAAAAATCATTTAAAGAAATTGAACCAGCGCTAAAAACGTTGGCCAAACCAAACGGCGGCTATGCTCATTTTGGGCCAAGCGGTGCAGGCCATTTTGTCAAAATGGTCCATAACGCCATCGAGTATGGCATGATGGAGAGTTTGGCCGAAGGCTACCGCATGCTTAAAGAAGGGCCGTACAAAAGTTTAGATTTGGCCACTGCTGGCGCGGTTTGGCAAAAGGGCAGTGTGGTTAATTCATGGCTCAATGAGCTAACTCGTCAGGCTTTGGCCGAGAACCCTAAACTTTCTGGCATTGACGGGGTGGTGGCCGAATCGGGCGAAGCTCGCTGGACATTAGAAACCGCCAAAGATATTGGACTACCGATGCCGGCAATTCAAACCGCGTTTGATATCCGACTAAAAAGTCAAACAGGCGAGGTTAATTTTGCTACTAAACTACTAGCCGCCATGCGCAATAAATTCGGTGGCCACGACCTCAATCCTGAAAAATAGGGCTATAACCCTCTCGCCCTATAGTCCTGTTCTAAGTTGGTAGGAATTGTCCGGATAAGGTGCATCAAGTTTGTAAGTTGGCAGTTCAAAAAATTGCTCAAGCGTTTGGTCGGTTCGATTAATTTCGGCTGCCAATTCAGTGCCAACGTATCGTAAATGCCACGGTTCATACTCATAACCAGTTAAGTTTTGCCGGCCGCTTTGATAGCGGATAATAAAGCCGTATTTATAAGCGTTGGCGGCCAGCCACTTACCTTCAGACGTATAGGCAAAACATTGCTCAAGCGTACACTTTCCGGTGATTGATGAAACGTCAGCCGCCAAACCGGTCTGGTGTTCGCTGTGTCCGGGCCGGGCGCTAAATTTCTCGGCCATTTGTTGACCTTGGCTTTTAACAAAGCCGTTATAAACACCTACCTGCAAGGAATACGAGCGATAGCCGCTATATAAAACGAGATCATAGCCGGAGGGCAGTGCATCATTAAATAATTTTTCCAAGGCTGTAGCCGCATCATTGCGCAGACTTTGATTGGAATCGCCTCCGCTCGGCTGGCGCAGTCCAGCCGGCACATAATCATTTGGTAACACTCGGCCTTTATTGACTACTGCCCACAAGCTAGTCGGATCGTTAACTGAATATAAGTTCTTATTGAAAAGCTTTTCTTTAGTTTTGTCGGCCGTCTTTTTTTGACCTGATTGGGTCGGACTAGACTGAATCGAATTTGATTGATTGCTATCACGCAACCACCAGATTAGTAGTGCCGAGGCTGGTATTAGTACAATCAGCAAAAAGATTATTTTGGCATTTTTTCTTGAAGCTTTAGTCCGACTGAAACGATTTATGTACATGCGCCTTATTTTAGCTCATATGCTCGTGTTAAAATCAAGCAGTGACTAAAACTAAACAAAATAATCTTAGTCTCCCGACCGTCTTGCCGTGGCTCTTTATTGTCCTCGGCTCTATTGCTATGCTAGCATCTTTACTTCTTAGCATTGAGGTCTTTGACCGTCTTAAAAACCCAGGTTATGTACCGATCTGTAATCTTAATCCCATCCTCAGCTGCGTCAGCGTTGCCGACAGTAACCAATCTCACATCTTCGGATTTCCAAATTATTTTTTGGGTATTGCAGCCTATGCATCAATTGTTACCGTCGGTTTGTCGATGTTAGCCGGCGCTAAATTCAAACGCTGGTTCTGGCAGGCCGTACAAACCGGTATAACACTAGCCCTCATATTTATAACTTGGTTGCAGTTTCAGTCACTCTATAGAATCGGCGCTCTTTGTATTTTTTGCATGGTGGTTTGGGCGATGACCGGTCCACTGTTTTGGTACACCACTCTTTATAACCTACGCGCCGGACACATTAAAACACCTACTAGATTGAAAGGTCTAGTTGTTTTTGCTCAACATTACCACCTTGAAATTCTGCTGGCCTGGTTTCTAATTATTATCAGTCTGATTTTACAGCGCTTTTGGTATTATTGGAGTTCCTTAATTTAAGCCATATCGACTTTGACCAGGCGATTAGTCGTGGCGTTATTAGGTAGGCAATTACTGCGTAAGCAGCACCAACCATCAAATCAAATACGTAATGTTCGCCTTCGTAAACCGTGCCAAAATAGATCAATAAAGGGTAAACTACCGCTAAAGCGCCCCATTTACGGCCATAAAGTTTGAATATCAAAATTGCAAACAAGGTCGAGGCCGCAGCATGCAATGAGGGGATAGCCGCTACCGCATTAGGCGAGATAGCATTGTAGACTGAAGGAAAATCCTGGATACCGAGGCTGGACCAGACATAGCTTGAAATACGGGTAACTGGTTCAATGATTTGCTCTTGCGCAGCTAGCCATGGTGGGGCAGCCGGAAATAACAAAAATGTTAAGAAGGCCGCAAAAAAGACCAGCCCATACATTGTTACCGCCCGCCAATAAAAGACTTCTCTTGTTTTCCAAATCAGAATGGCTAGCGCGAAAGGCATTATAAAAAATAAGAGGTAAGGGATATATAAGGCGATATCGTACCATTGGGTATGTCCAGTCCATAGCCAATCCTGAAGATATTTTGTTGGTAGATTATCAAGTAAAAACTTATCGGCATTTGGCGCCAGAGTGTAATTAACGTGAGTATTCAAATTGTCGGCAATACCGCGGAATGATTCATAGACTAAAATCACGGCCGTAAACGGCAGCAAATGTTTTACTAAATCAACAGTTTGGTTAAATATCATAAATAAGAAAATTAGGAAAATGAGTAGTTTATCGGGGGTCGGGAAGCTTGGTTCTAAAATAAAGAAAACCGTCAAAACAATCACGCCAGCTATTCCAATCGTGCTAGCCAGCCGGTTTTTTCTATTGAAAGACATTAGGACTATTGTAGCTGATTGACTTAACATTCTTGGCACCTGACTTGAAAATTACGTGCAATAGGAATATCTTAAAAACATAAGCATTTAGTTTGTGGGGAGAATAAAATGACAATCACCAAAAACGATCATACTTTAGCAGTATGGGCGCTTCTTAGAATAGGCTTGGGCCTGATCTTTGTTTGGGCCTTCTTTGATAAACTCTTCGGACTTGGTTTTGCCACCTGCCGCGATAAGGCCGGCGAAATAACTACCATGTGTTCGCAAGCCTGGGTAAACGGCGGCTCGCCAACGACTGGTTTTCTAAAAAATGCCGTAACTGGGCCATTTGCTGATTTTTACCACAACCTAGCCGGTAATGCACTGGTTGACTGGCTGTTCATGATCGGTCTATTGGTTGTTGGTGTTGGACTGACGCTGGGAGTTTGGATTCGGGCTGCCGCCGCGATTGGCATCATCATGTTAGCTCTAATGTATAGCGCGCTGCTTTGGCCAAAAAATCATCTTTTTTTAGATGAGCACCTAATTTACATCATTACGCTGTTCGGCGTTTTTGGTACAGCCGGTCAAGCCCGCTGGAGTTTGCAGGGCTGGTGGCAAGACACAATCATCGCCAAAAAATTCCCTTTTCTGCGTTAGTCACAATAATTTGATTTTGCTTATGCTTGCTGTTGAAAGTAAAGCTTTCTAGACTGTAGGTATCTATGGCTGAGAGAGTTTTATTGCTTAAAGATATTAGCCCTGCTGCTGGCGAAGCGTTTACTGAGGCCGGCTTTGCTGTTGATACTTTCCCAAAGGATATTGCAATGCGATCTCTTGGCAGGGCAGTTAAGCAGACAGGAACTCGAGTAGTCGGAGTTCGCTCTGGACCAAGACTTACAGATGGAATAATCGGCTCGCCAACGCTTGAGGCAATTGGTGTTTTTGCCACCGGTTTGGATGCCGTTGATACAACAAAAGCGTTGAGAAAAGGGGTCGCGGTTCTGGCGGTAAAGGACGAAAGTGCGCTGGCCGTAGCCGAATATGTGACGGGTACAATTTACGGTATATCAAGGGGTCTTTTCCAAAACACACATGAGATGAAACGCGGCAACTGGATTAAAAGCCACGAAGGCAGCCGCCAAGTTGAAGGCAAAACCCTTGGCATCGTTGGCTTTGGGCGAATCGGTAGACAAACCGCCAGGAAAGCTCTGGCCAACAGAATGAATGTATTAGCTTATGACGTGAACCCTGATGTCGAAATCAAAGGCCGGGTTAGGGGAGTCGACTTGGAAGAGTTACTGGCTAAATCTGACTACGTAACCCTCCATGCCTCCAGCAATAAAGGCGACCCTCCAATACTAGATGAAGCGGCTTTATTTGCCATGAAGGAGGGTAGCTATTTGATTAATGCCGGCCGAGCGAGCCTAGTCGATTACGAGGCGTTATACAAAGTGCTGAAAAAGGGTTATTTGGGCGGAGCGGTTATCGATGTTTGGGGTACGGATGAGCCTAAATCTTCAAGAGCCAAATTCCGTCATCGATTAGCTAGATTGCCGATTGTTGCGGCGACTTCACATATCGCTGCCTCTAGCGTCGAAACGCAGGATGGTATTGGTCGAGGTGTAGCCGGTCAAGTTATTGATTTTCTTCAGACGGCTAACTCTGAAGAGGTAGTTAATTTTTCTGAAAATATGAAAAAGGATCCAGGCCCAATGGATCCCGACTTTTTAAGATTGGTGTGGATACATAAAAATATGGCCGGAGCAGTCGCAGCCGCCACTCGATTAGTGAGCCGTTTGGGAGGAAATCTGGTCGCCGCTGAGCTCGGTTCGCCTCATAAAGTAGAGATATTCCATGAGATAGGCTATCTGACGCTGGATTTTGAAGACCTCGCGCCCTACCGAGTGCCGGGTTTACAAAGAAAGCTTTCGGAAACTCCTTTCGACATAAAGTCACGGGTTATTTTTGGTTAATATTCTTAGGCGCTAAAAACTTTGGCGGATGTGGGACATTGAGAAGTCCCAGTCGGCGTCGGTTTTTTTGTGTGGGTTGAAGATGTTTTCCGGATCAAAGATTGCTTTAGTCTGACGGAAAAAGTCAGTAACTTCTTTGCCGTACATTTCTTCCAGCCATGGACCGCGGATCAGGCCGTCATTATGTTCACCAGAAATACTCCCGCCGTAACTCAAGACTAATTCGTTGACCTCGCGCATAGCTGGTGCTAATTTAGCCCGTTCTTTCGGATCTTCAATTTTCATCAATGGAATAACGTGAAAATTGCCATCACCCATGTGACCGGCAATGGTAGCTAGCAGTTTATATTTTTTTATAATGACTTGTAGCTTCGGGAAAAATTCAACAAGATGCTGGGGCGGCACCACAAAATCATCAATGAACGGCGCCGTATGTTTATCTTTAACTTTTTTTCTAAGCAGGTTGAAACTCTCACGACGCATGATTCTAAACTTCCAAGCTTTGGCTTCGGTAGAGTCTTCTTCGGTGGCTTCCAACTTGAAATCTT
>MGCU01000022.1 GCA_001790525.1 Candidatus Saccharibacteria bacterium RIFCSPHIGHO2_12_FULL_47_16b | reverse complement strand
ATCAGCGCACCATCGGCCAACAGAATCTGCCGCGAGCGATTACCTTCACCTGCGGTTTTTATTCGGTGGGCATACCACCGGAATTCATTGGTTTGGGTAGAGCTTTGGCCAAACTTTCTGAAAGTCAACTGCAGATACTTCAGGAAAATTATCCAAGTTTAGTGCAGGACCTACAGCGAGCCGGTCGCTATTTAAACAAACAAAATCTGGCCAAACTGGCCAAACGCAACCGGGCATGGCGAGATGTGCTAGAAGATATTGAAATGGCTGAATTAGTCTTAGGCTCAAAATTCGGACCACGAACCTATAGCCAGAACGCCCATGTCAATCTATCCGCCAATGTTCTGATGGCCAAAAATAACCAGGCCTCGCTACCTACTTTGATTACCGAACTTGCAAAACTCAGAAAGAGCCTTGGTTGAGCTTAAAGCCACTAAGAAAATTACCAATCAATTTACCTAGATACTCCACATTGTAACCACCCTCTTGGATGATTAATGTCGGTAGTTTCAGCGAACCTATTCGTGCTCCAATTTCGCGGTACACATCTTGGGTCAAGGCAAAGCCACCGATGGGGTCGTGGATGAAAGTGTCGAAACCGGCCGAAACTACTAGAAAATCCGGATTGAATTTTTTAATCTCGCTGAGGCATGAGTCAAGGACGGCCAGGTATTGACTGTTAGTCGTTGCCAAATCTAGCGGGTAATTAAAGTTAAATCCTTCTCCGGGGCCGCTGCCACACTCGTCGCTAAAGCCGCTGCTGTATGGGTAGCGCTGAGCCGGGTCGGCATGGATAGATAAATATAAAACGTCGCGGCGGTTGTAAAAGGCGGCCTGCGTGCCATTGCCGTGATGGAAATCTATGTCTAAGATGGCCACGCTGCCATGATTGGCCAGGAACTCAGCTGCTATAGCCGCATTGTTAAAATAGCAATAGCCACCCATTGTATGATGAGCTGCATGATGGCCGGGTGGTCGACAAAGACTATAGACTATCGGCTGGCCACTTAAGATTTTCTGAGCACCGCTCAAAGCACAATCAACTGCTGTGAGTGAGGCTTTGAATGTTCCTGGCGTTAAGGGAGCATAAGTATCACTAATGAAATATGAAGGATAAAGCTCTTCATTATTGGCTAGATTTTTTGAGCACTGGCGCAGAAAATCGACATACTGCTTTTGGTGGACAGCATAAATGTGCCGCAAAGGAAAATGGGTCGGTTTGGTTATCCGGCCAATACCTAATCTTCTCAGCTCTGTAATTATCGAATCTACTCTGGCTGCGACTTCAGGATAAGCTGAGCGTCTACCGTCATATATTTCGTAATTTGGTTGATGCGCCAGGTGCAAGTCGCTGTAAATTATATTCACTGTTGGACCTCTTGGCCTGAGCTTGGCGGCAAATACATGAATGTAAAGTCGCGTAATCCGGCTGGCTTATGGCCGTCATTAACGGTCACGTTTTGGCTGAGGATTTGTGGGGCATAACGCCGCTCGGGTATTCGCATGCCCGACCGATAACCGACTCGGTCGGAGCGGCTCATGAAGTTACACTCAGCGTAGATTAACGGACCGCTACTACTGCCGCTAAAACATTTGGGGATTTGCGCGTGCAGACTTCTCAAATTATGAGTCATTAGGCCTTTTCTGGCGTAATGGCTATCAGTACACCACTCGGTGCTCTCTACTAAGTCCAGCTCTCCCTCCCGGCCGACCAAGCTTATTCTCTCAGCCATAGCCGCACTGACTAGCAGGCTGCCGAGTCGGATACCGCTAAACCAGACCGATCGTTCGGCCGGGTTACCCAGACGTTGAGCTTCGAGCCTTTTTGCCAATCCGGCGATCTCGGCAGCCGACTGACCAAAAGTCGGTGCCCATAACTCAAATAAACGAGTTTGGCCGTCTGCGGTAATATCAGACGTGATAGTTAAATCTAAATTATTTGGATTTGGTTGGGCGACTGCGGTGTATGATTGTGTCATTTGGACCATCGTACTGATAGGTAGCAGTGGCTGACGCGTCGGACTGTTCTGCGCTAAATAAACCAGGTAATCAGGTTGATTGAACGGTAACAGCGACATAGCCACTTCGAGGTAATTTCCTAAACTAGACTGTCGCAAGTCGTTAACTGTTCGCTGGCTGACAATGCCCCGGAAAACCACACGGCTTATCGGCTCTGACATTTGGGCAGCCATAGCTTTTAGTGACATAAAAAGTTCTATCACATCGGCCGAGTCATCGTAGAATGAATCGGCATTATGATATAGGCGATCATCTGGTCTTACAGAAGTTCCTCGATCGCCGGTACTGGAAAATATCGGTGGTTGATCTAATGGTTCCGTCATTTTGCTCTTCTTTCGTTACAAATTAAAAAACCCCTCTAGGTGAGGAGCTTATGTCTTTAGCTAATTAAAATTTAACGCAATAGCAGACTAAGCCCCTTGAGGGGTTTCTTCTTCGAATCTAAGATCTGAATGCATAAAATTTGCATAAGCGATATTGTATACCTTATTACAAAAATGTCAAATATAAAATATGGGGCGAACGATGGGACTCGAACCCACGACATTCGGGACCACAACCCGACGCTCTAACCAACTGAGCTACGTTCGCCGCGATTAGACCCTAATAATTCTATCACCTGTTAAATATTCGACAACACATTATTACAGGGGTCGGCTTGACATATATTTTTCAGTTGTTAGGATAGACATTCATGCCTTTTTGGCTAACGAGCAAAGGTATGACTTAACTCACGAACTCTATTCACTTAATAGAAATTTAAAAGTTAAAGCTTAACCATGAAAAAGACATGGCTAGGGGTGAGTCTATAGCAACTAATTAAAGGAGGTGTTTTTGCGTTTAAGCCTATTAACAGCGGGCGTTATTATCTGGACAGCCATCTTTTTAGGCGGCAGTCCAACTCCAGCCCAAGCCCAAATAAATATTCAAAGTCAACCAAATCAAGAACCCAAAGTGGTAGTCGTTCAAGAAGGTGATTATCTGGAAAAGATTGCCGAGGCCCACCAGACAACCTGGAAAAGGCTGTTTGATGCCAACCCGGAAATCGCCAATCCGGACCTAATTTACCCTGGACAGAGTATGCAGATACCGGAAGCGGACGAGCAGCTAGTTGAGCGACCACTGCCGGCAAGTTCATATACGAACTATGTCGCCTACAGTGCGCCAGTTCGGACATATGCTACAAGTTCCGTATCAGCTCCGGCTGTCGGTGACGGCAGCGTTTGGGATCGTCTGGCCCAATGTGAATCCGGCGGTAACTGGGGCACCAATTCCGGCAACGGATATTACGGCGGCTTACAGTTCACGCCAGGTACGTGGGCGTCTGTTGGTGGTAGTGGCTTGCCTCATCAAGCTAGCAAAGAAGAACAAATTGCCCGGGCCCAGATTTTAGCTGACCGACGCGGCTACAGCCCATGGCCGGCCTGCAGTGCCAAACTCGGCCTGTAAAAACTGCTCATTTTTAAAGGCTCCCCTAATAATGCGGGAGCTTTTTTATTCAACAGTGGTACCCCGGGAGGGATTTTCGAGTCACCTGTCAAAATGCTTTGCATTTTGCAGTCGACCCCGCCTCGCGGTTTGCCTGAATGGGCAAACATCGCTCCGGCCGTTCGAATCCCACGCAACTAAAAGCAGTTCAGTTGCTTCGCCGGACCAATAAAAAAGCCGGCATAAAGCCGACTCTTTCATTGGTACCCCGGGAGGGATTCGAACCCCCAACCTTGACGTTAGAACCGTCCTGCTCTATCCGTTGAGCTACCGGGGCGTGAGCTTTTGCTCTGCAAAAGCATTTTACATTTTCCAGTTCACAATTTACATTTATTTACCAGTTGCCATTTATCATATTTGGGAAATGTTAAATGGAAAATTATTGGTAAATAGTAAATGTGAAATGACAGATGCTTTGGCTCTAGCCAAAGCGTGGTGCGGGTGGCGGGAATTGAACCCGCGTCTCTACCTTGGAAGGGTAGCATAATGCCTCTATACAACACCCGCGCAGGGCTCAATATAACAGATTTACCTCTGTTATTCTAGAGTTCGTGCATAATGGAGATGTTGGCACCAAGGTCGTTTAACCGAGCTGCTAAGTCTTCGTAGCCACGGTTTATGGTATAGACGTTTCTTAGCATCGAGACGCCGGGCGTTGCCAACATGCCAATCAGCAAAATAACCGCTGGCCTAAGGCCGCTAGGTGCCACAATATCAGCCGCCCGCCAACGAGTTGGACCGTTAATAAACACACGATGAGGATCGGCCAGCTCCAAGTCGACGCCAAGCTTTTTCATCTCGGTATACATTAATGCCCGGTCTTCATATACCCAATCGTGTATCAAAGTTCGGCCTTTGGCCACGGCTACGATTGGTACAAAGTAGGGCAGGTTATCAATATTTAAACCGGTGCCCGGTAACGGATGCAGTTTTTCTTCCGGCGCCTTTAGCCCGCCATTGTGCGGATAGATAACCAGATCAGCTAAATTGGTATGACCATTGTCAGATTTGTAAGTTTTGCCAAGCTTAAAGCGGAGGCCCATTTTTTCGAGCTTGAGTAGTTCCATCTCCATAAAATCAACCGGTACACGCTTGATAGTTAGTCCGGAGTTAGTGGTTACGGCGGCGGCGATGAAGGTCATGGCTTCCACCGGATCTTCGCTCGGTGTAAAGGCGACGTTCTTTTTAATGTGCTTGAGGCCTTGAACCTTCAAGGTGCTGCTGCCAACGCCCTCAATTTTGACGCCAAGCTTTTGCAAAAAGTGACATAAATCCTGGCCCATGTAATTGGGGCTAGCCATTTTAATAATTGTTTCGCCGTCAAAGCCGGCGGCCGCCAGCAGGGCATTTTCGGTGGCCACGTCACTCATCTCATAAAGCACGACTGGTCGCTTTGGCAGCTTTGGTTCGGCCTTAATGTTGTAGTGGCCGTCATGAGCAATAATTTCGGTACCAAACTCTTCTAGGGCATAAATGTGCGGCAGGACCGTCCGACGGCCAAGTTCACAGCCGCCGGCGTAGGGAATTTTGAATTCAGCAACCTCATGCATTAAGGCGCCGGCCAGCATGATGACAATGCGGGTTTTACGGGCGGCCGCCTTGTTCATTTTTTCTGGATCAAAATCTTTTGGCGGTTTGACCTCAAGTGAATTATCTTCCAGCCAGCGGATGTGGACACCGATGCTGGATAAGACTTCAATCATTCGATTGACTTCTTCAATCCGCGGCACGCGCTTAATCTTGGTTGTGCCTTTATTGAGCAGGCTGGCGCAAAGGATAGCTACGGTGGCATTTTTGGAAGTTTTGAGCTCAACTTCGCCTTTTAATTTCTGGCCGCCTTCAATCCGAAGATTAACTGCCCCCTCACCAAGCGAAATAATTTGCTTATTTAGAACATCACTAATCCGTCCGAGAGTCTCAAGGCTAAGATTTTGTTTACCATGCTCAATCCGGTTGACGGCCGATTGGCTGGTACCGAGTTTTTTGGCCAGAGCGGCTTGGGTTAAACCTCGATCTTGCCTGATTTGATAAATTAAGCGGCCAATCTTCTGATTTGTTTGCGGCATATGCCGGCCATGATATCACATACGATATAAAAAATCACTCGCCCATATTTTGCCAAACACGGCGCTAGCTTGATCTATCTGTTGTCAAAAATAGGCTTGCAAAAGAACTCCTCGCAAAAACAGCTCTCCGACTGTTTTTGCTCGTCAGACATGCTTTTGCACCCAAGGGCGCCTCTTTTTCATAACATCTAGTCAGGTTAGCTCCTCATGTTCGGCCAAATACAGACTCGTTTGAGCCTAGAGTGTATTATTTTACAACTAAATTTTTAGCAGCGACTGTTAAAATTAGAGGTATGATCTAGCTACTCCAAAAATCTTTTCGCAATAACATAAGGATTAAGGAGTAATTTGATATGACAGACGAACAAGTAGCGAGGTTGATTGCTGGCGAGCAGCAACGAGAGCGCGAGGGATTGGAATTAATCCCTAGCGAAAATTACATTAGCCGAGACGTTTTGACGGCGCTAGGCAGTGAATTCACTAACAAATATTCCGAAGGCTATCCCGGGCGGCGCTACTACGGCGGTCAGGATTTTACCGATAAAGTTGAGCAGCTGGCAATTGACCGCGCTAAAAAGTTATTTAGGTGCGATCACGCTAATGTTCAGCCACACTCTGGCGCGCCGGCCAATATCGCGGTTTATTTTGCCTGGCTAGAGCCGGGCGACACGGTCATGGGTATGCGGCTTGATCACGGTGGCCATTTGACGCATGGCCACCCGGTCACCTATATGGCCAAACTCTATAATTTCGTCCGTTACGGTATAAAGGATATTGAGACCGGCGAGATTGACTACGACGAAATGCGCCGAGTTGCCAAAAAACAGAAACCAAAAATCCTGCTGGCTGGCTTTTCGGCCTATCCGCGCAACCTGGATTATGCCAAATTTGCCGAGATTGGCAACGAGGTCGGCGCAGTTTTGATGGCCGATATGGCCCACATCGCCGGCCTAATTGCGGCCGGTGTTTTAGACAATCCATTTGACTTTGGTTTCCATATCATCACCACGACCACGCATAAAACACTGCGCGGTCCACGCGGCGGCATGATTTTATCTCAAGGCAAAGTCAGCAATCCGTTGAAGCCGGTTGATAAGACAATTGAAAATCTACCAACATTGATTGACCGGATGGTCTTTCCGGGTTTTCAAGGCGGTCCACACATGAACAACACCGCCGCCAAAGCCGTGGCCTTCGGCGAAGCCTTACGGCCAGAGTTTAAAACTTATGCCAAGCAAATCCTCAAAAACGCAAAACGTTTGGCGGATGAGTTGATGAAACGCGGCTTCAAGTTAATAACCAATGGTACGGATAATCATCTGATTTTGGCCGATGTAAAAACCAGCTTTAATCTGGATGGTAAGGAAGTTGAAGAGGCGCTTGATAAAATCGGGTTGACCTTGAACAAAAATTCCATTCCTAACGACACACTACCACCGTACCGACCAAGTGGAATCCGGTTAGGTACTCCAGCCATCACGACTCGCGGCCTTAAGGAAAAGGACATGCAGCAAATAGCCGAGTGGATGAGCCTTGCTATTAAGTATCGTAAAGACACCAAAAAACTAAAATCTCTCCATAGTGAGGTGAAAGCTTTCTGTCTCCATTTCCCACTGCCTAGCGACTAATAGTAGTTCTTCTCCGGAAAATCTCCCGAGTCGAATTCATTTTGACCCGGCGAGGATAAGAAACCGCGAAGGGGTGTCTTATAAGGCGGAGCGTAAGCGAAGCCGCCATTACGGCAGTAATTCCGGTTCTTGCTCGAGCATAACACCAAACATTTCATAGACTTTGCTAACAATTTTTTGTTTGAAAGCTAAAAGATCGGCGGTAGTTTTGGCATGCTCATTAATCATCACCAGCGCCGAGCCCCACCAGATGCCCATACCGGTTTCTTGATCGTGGACGTCCTTGAAGCCGGCCTGTTCAATCATCCAGCCAGCCGATATTTTGACCCGTCCGTCCTCACGCGGCCAGCCTTTGATGTCAGGATATTTTTGCTTCAACTCCTCAAATTGTTCAGAAATGATAATTGGGTTAGTAAAGAATGAGCCATTGTTGGCCACGACCGACGGGTCCGGCAATTTAATTTTGCGAATCTCAATCACCGCTTGCCGAATGTTCTTTGGCGTGTAATCTCGGATTTTGTGTTCGTCCAAATAAGCTTGCAATGATTCATAAAACGGTGGCTTTGGCTTGGCTTTGGTAAGCCGAAGTGTAATTAAGGTAATCAAAAAGCGCCCCTTATCAGTTGTTTTGAAGCGGCTTGTTCGATAGGCAAAAGCACAATCCTTGTTGGCCAGGGTTACGAATTTGCCTAGGTTAGTATCGTAGGCTTCAAGTTCAACTAAGACATTACTTAACTCGGCGCCGTAGGCGCCAATGTTTTGGACAGGCGCGGCGCCGACGCAGCCGGGAATACGTGATAAAAACTCAATGCCGGTCAGGTTTTTCTTGACACTCCACTCGACTAGCTTATCCCAAATTTCGCCGGCCCCAACTTTTAAAGCCAGGCTTTTATCATCTTTGCTAATGACTTTAAAGCCATCAATTTTATTAACAATAATTAAACCCTCGTAACCTTCATCGCGCCAGACAATGTTACTACCTTCGCCGATCATCACTACCAGCAAAGAACGTTGCCGAGCCCAACTAACCAAATCTTTAATCTTTGTTTCTGAATCAGCTTCAGCTAGATAACGAGCCTTGCCACCTAAACGCATCGTGCTGTAGTCGCTTAAATCAACATTTTCCTTAATATCCATCATGCGCCTCCTTCGGAGGTAAAATTCAAAAACCAAAATTCAAACACCAAATAAAAACCAAAAAACAAACAGTTTGAATCTTGAAATTTGAATCTTGAAGTTTGCCCTTCGGTAAACATTACCCCAATTATACCTTTCATTCTTGATAACTTACGGACACACCGTGTAAAATGTTTAGTGACATGTTGGATGGGAAGAGGTCTTCAATTCCTTTTAAGCCTTTGGGAACAAGGCTGAAGGAGTTACGAACTCGGCTGAATGAAACTCTGGCCGACGCTTCTGGCGCAGTGGAAATTGACGTGCGCGAACTGGCCAGCTTTGAACTTGGCCAAAGCCGGCCAAGCGAAGAAGTTCTGCTATTGCTACTTAGCCATTTTGGCGTAAACGATGATGAAGCTGTCAAGCTTTGGGAAATGGCCGGCTATAACATGAGCAAGGTTGCTTCGGCTCATATGGTCAACGATAATCCGCAACCACAGCCGTCAGCCGCGACTAAAACCAGCCAGCAGATAATTTTTACAGACGTGGTTGATGTGATCGTTAATAACTACGGCGTGGTGATGAACTTTATGCAGTCTTCCGGTCCTAATTCCAACCCAGCGCCAGTGGCCCGAGTGGGTATGAGCCGCGAACACGCCAAAAGCGTGCTGCAAATATTACAAATGACGCTGGCCCAAACCGAAAAAAATATGCCAAAACAAATTATTTCACCCGATCCAATCAATCCGGAAAGCGTCGCCTAGACTGCTATAATCATCTCCGATGCGCGCCCGTAGCTCAGTGGATAGAGCGTTGGTTTCCGGAACCAAAGGCCACAGGTTCAAATCCTGCCGGGCGTACCATACCTGTTAGAATTAACTTGCATCTTTCCAATTTTGTAAAAACACGCATGGTGCAGGTTTTTGCAAAATTGATAGGAGGAAGCGACCTGAGGTTGGCAGTAAGCAAATTCTAAATGCGCTTACGGAAACCGAACGTCGATTCTGACGCGCCCGCGTAGCTCAGTGGATAGAGTACTTGGCTTCGAACCAAGGGGTCGCAAGTTCAAATCTTGCCGCGGGTACCATGCTTTCTGCTAAAGCAAAAAGCAACTTTCAGTTCACAATTTTCAATTTTCAATGATTGCAAAAATGATCCACTCATGACAAAAGCCGAACTAACCAACGAATTCAGCATCATCCTTAATTTGAGTAAAGAATGGGCTGATAAGATAAACGAGGCTAGAAAATATCTGCCGGCCTCGCCCGTCAGAACCGACCGGCCGCACATGACTTTGATTAGAGCTATGTCTTCAGCTAATTTCAAGCCCGATGAAGAATTGGTTGAGACAATAAAGCCCTACGTACTTCGACTTTTAAATCAGAACTTAACCGCTACAGTCGATGTAATTAAAAACCATCCAGACAGTAGGTTATTCGGACCCACTGGTGTGGCTATGCTTGAAGTGCCTCAGTCAATATTAGATGTTCGGAAATCACTTATTAGTAGTCTTGAAAAACAAGGTTATTTTATAGAAACATCAGTCAAGAATAGCTTTATACCTCATGTAACGTTTAACCTTGGTGTAGCTATATCAAAAGGACAGCAGGATACTATCGAAAAAATTTTACCAAAAGGAAGCGTCCTAAATTTTGACAGCTGGTCATTGCTCCGGGATATTCTAAAAGATGGTAAAAGGTTAGTTCTCGAAGTGCCTGAGTCCAATTAACAGATTATTTTTGGCCACCCTTGCGCCATTTGACCGAATTTAAAAACGGCGCGAAGAGATCATCCTTTAAAATGGGAATATAAAAGCTATCAAGCTCCTTTTTGGTTGGATTGCGGTCTTGAAATTGGACAAACGGTACATCGGTGATGATGGCAATCGGTGTCTGCTCTGTGCCTTCGCCCATTACTACGCCGGCGGCCGCGGCTATGCCGCCGGCAACGCTAGAGACACTGACCTTAAACGGCCGGCCAAATAAATCAGGCTGGCCGCGGTAATCTTTTTTGGCCAAAAATCCGCTGTGGGCGATTGGAATAACCACTGTTCCATAACGCATCGGGTAAGCACTGCTATCAGTTATTAAAACGCCGACTTGTCTAAGCGCGAAACGCTTAACTAAATATTGCCGAATCTCATTTGCTGTCTTTTGCGGATC
>MGCU01000021.1 GCA_001790525.1 Candidatus Saccharibacteria bacterium RIFCSPHIGHO2_12_FULL_47_16b | reverse complement strand
AGCCGGATATCATCCTACTCGATCTGATGATGCCCGAGATGAACGGCGATGAAATGCTCGAGAAAATGCGAGCTACAGATTGGGGTAAAAATATCAAAGTGGTTATTCTAACTAATGTTGGCGAACAAGAAGCACCGGAAGCCCTCAAACAAATGGACGTCAGCGCCTATGCCGTCAAATCCGACATGACACCTATCCAGATTACCGAGCTGGCTAAACAAGTTCTGGCGCCAGCTCAACAAACCGCGCAGCCCCCAGCCTGAATTTACCATAACCGTTAGCTATTTACCGTTCACCTTTCACCGTGCTTTTTCCTTTTACCTTTATCCTTGTTAATGGATAATGGTAAATAGTAAACGTATGGTAAACAGTAAACCGAAAATGGTTAACGCCTCATCGGGGGTCTGCCGATGAGGATTGGGATTGTCGGTTGGGGTGTGGAGGGCCAAAGCGTCATGCGCTGGTTTGGGCCGGAGTATGAATATCTGATTGTCAATGAACATCCCAGAGATGATTTCCCGCAGAAAACGGATAAGCTAAAGGTTCAGTTTTTGACCTCTGAAAAACCGGCCGGCCTCACCGGCAACGTAGAAGACCTTAGTTATTTAGACGGCATTGATAAGTGCGATAAAATTGTCTACTCACCGACATCTTATTGGAATTTGAAGCGGGCTTTTGGTAAGGATAAGAGTTTTTGGGATAAAACCACCACTGTTTTACACGTCTTTTTCGAAGAAGTTAAGACCAAAAATATCATTGGTGTAACCGGCACCAAAGGTAAAGGCACCACTGCCACATTAATTCATTTAATGCTGGAGCAAGCCCTTCGACAAAGCTCAGGGCCTTCGGCCGGGACCAAATCTTATTTAGGCGGTAATATTGGCACCAGCGTTCTCGATTTCATTGGCAGCGTGCAGCCAAACGACTACGTCGTATTGGAGCTATCTAGCTTCCAGCTGTTCTACTTCCCCTACAGCCCGCACATCAGCATCTGTTTAAAGATCGTACCGGAGCATCTGGACTGGCACCCCAGCCTGGAGGATTACATCGAGGCCAAAGCCAATATTTTTCGCCACCAGAAAGAGGGTGATATCGCCATTTATTTTGCCGGTAACCGCTATTCGCAACAGATTGCCGGCTTCTCGCCCGGTCAAAAAATCCCCTATTTTGCTCCACCCGGCGCCGTTGCTAAGGACGAAGGCGTAATTGTTGTCGGCCAAGACGAAATAGAGGTTATTAAAACCTCAGATATCAAACTTATCGGCGAGCATAATTTGGAAAACATCTGCGCAGCCGTTACTACTTATTACCAAATTAGCCAAGATTTAGAACCAGCGCGGCAGGTATTGTCTACGTTTTCTGGCCTGGAGCACCGTTTGGAACTTGTCCGCGAAGTCAACAGCGTCAAATACTACGACGACTCCTTCGGCACAAATCCAGAGACAGCTATTGTAGCTATGGCTGCCTTTACCCAGCCCAAGGTTATGATTATTGGTGGTTACGACCGCGGCCTCTCGATGGATCCACTGGTTGATGAAATAATGAAGCAACGGGTACGTCACGTTGTAGCTGTTGGCCAGACAGGCCCTAAGGTTGCCGAAATGCTTAAGCAAAAAGGCTTCCAAGATATTACGCTTGGTCTAAAAAATATGTCAGATATGGTTCGCACTGCTAAGGAAAAAGCTCAGTCTGGCGATGTGGTTATTTTATCTGCCGCGGCGGCCAGTTTTGATATGTTTAAGAATTTTGTTGATAGAGGCGAGCAATTCCAAAAGGCGGTTTTAGCCCTATGAGGAAATTCCAAAACTTCATCTTTAAGAACTATTCCTTAAAGGGTAAGGAAGCGGAGTTCTCCTATAGCCTAGATAACGAGCTCTATTTCACTGAAACCTACAAGTTTGATTTTGATTATAGTGACTACCAGCCGGAGGCTTTGGACCGAGCCCTGCAAATGTTATTTTTTATGGCTGGTGTTTCTTATTACAAAACCTACCTGCCGCCTCAAATAGTTGTTGAAAAAGGCGAACTCGATGCCCAAGAGGCTAAGTTCTTTGGCAAAACCTACCAAAAAGGCTTGGGCGAATTTTTCTATAGCAACAATCTCGATCCTAACTACATTGTTAATTTCCCCGCTAATACTGCTCAAATTGAAAAAGTAAATGCCGATTTAACAGATGGTTTGCTAGTTGGAATCGGTGGCGGGAAGGATTCTCTTGTTAGCGTTGAGTTATTACGTAGCCAACCAAGACTAGCAACGTGGAGTGTCGGCCACCGTCCTCAACTGGAACCGCTGGTGAATAAAATTAGCTTGCCCCATTTTTGGGTGGAACGGACATGGGATCGGAAGTTGCTTGAACTTAATAAACAAGATGTCTACAACGGCCATATACCGATATCGGCAATCTTTGCTTGCGTAGGTGTTACTGTGGCCATTTTAAGCGGATACCAAGATGTGGTAGTCTCCAATGAAAGTTCGGCTAGTGAGCCTAACTTTACATACAAGGGTGTGCCGATCAATCATCAGTATTCGAAGTCATTAGAATTTGAGCAAGATTTCCAGAATTATTTGGCCCAGCTTTTTACAAACGGCCCCCGTTATTATTCTTTCCTACGACCTTTTAGCGAGCTTAGAATTAGCGACTTTTTCGCAAAAATTGGTTTTGATAAGTACAAGGATGTTTTCAGCTCCTGTAATAGAGCCTTTACGCATGACAGCAGAAAGTTATTTTGGTGCGGTGAGTGCCCCAAATGTGCCTTCGTTTTTTTGGCATTAACACCTTTCGTACCAAGAGAAAAATTAGAAACGCTTTGGGGTAAAAACCTCCTGCTCGATCCATCACTTGAACCAACCTACCGGCAATTGCTAGGCATTGAGGGCGACAAACCGCTGGATTGTGTTGGGGAAATTAAAGAAGCCCGAACTGCTATGGAGCTAGCTAAAAAACAATATCCGGAACTTGAAAAATACAGATACGAACTGCCGACGGATTATGATTACCGAGCATTATCCGCTCATTCGATGCCTAAACCGATGTATGACTTGCTACTGAGTAAGCTTAATCTTAATCATTGACTTGATTTTTATTCAAACAAGAGTTATAAAATAGTTCATGTATACATTTAAATACGAAGTTCCCATAGGTCCAGCCATGGACCAAAGAGTGGCTGGTGGAGAAGTTTTTATAAAACACAATTCAGATCTTTCTGGATTAGTCATAATTACCTGCGTTGATTCGGTAGGTGAGAAGGCCGGCGAAATTGAAGTACCGGGCGAAGCATTAGTGGAATTTGTCGCCGAATACGTAAGAGGTGTAAGAATATCAGCGCTAGAACAGGTTAGCGCAGCAGAGGTGTTAGGTCTGAATGGATTACCTAATCCAACCGAGCCTGGGCCGCGCGGATAACATTTTCAAAAAGAGCGCAGACGGTCAGAGGGCCGACGCCGCCTTTTCTGGGACTGATAGTAATGTCATCGCGTTCATAAAGATCGTCGTCGGCGTTACCGACGGTTTTGCCTTCTTCGTTGGCTGTGCCGGCATCGACCACCACAGCACCCGGTTTAACCATTGAGGATTTTAATATCCGCGCGGCGTTGGCGGCGGCAATTATCACATCGGCTTTTTTGGCCTCGTTCTCCCAAAGGATGAATTTATCTCCCACAAACAGATCAATGCCGGATTTCTTGAGAGCTTTTTCCAGCGGCGCGCCGACTAATTTGCCGCGGCCAATTAAGACTACTTTTTTGTCTTTTAACTGCACATTATAACCGGCCAGCAGCCATAATATAGCCATCGGCGTAGCCGGTTCATGAACCGACTTTGGACCGAGGGCGTCAACGTCTTTTCTTGGATCAATGTGTTTTACGATCTCTTCAGTTTCATCTGGATCCGGCAGCGGCAGCTGCACGATCATGGCTGTAACTGATTTGTCATTATTTAATCTGTTAATCAGCTTGATTACCTCGTTTTGGGTTGGCTTATAAATATCTACATCGATACCGATATCGGCTCCATACTGTTTTTTAAGACGAACATAAGTATTAATGACCGGCTCGTCTTTAACCTGGACAATAGCCAGTTTGAGCTGAGCACCAGCCTTTCTAAATTCCTTAACTTGTCTGGCGTGCCGCTCTTTGATGTAGCCAGCCAGTTCTGCGCCATTAAGATACTTAATCACACTTTAATTCTATCCTCCAGACGCTTGATAGCCAAAGCAAAAGCCGCCTCTTTTAAATTAATTTTTCGTTTTTGGGCAAAATCGAACATATCATCTGTAGCTTTTACAATTAATTTTTCGAGTTGTTGATTAACCCTGTCTTCGGTCCATTGCTCACCTTGCCTATTCTGCAGCCACTCCAGATAACTGACAATCACGCCACCGGCATTAGCGATAACATCCGGCAGTATCACTTTGCCATTTTTTATTAAATACTCGTAAGCTTCTTCGGTTATCGGGCCGTTGGCCATCTCGACGATATATTTGGCCTTAATCGACCTCATATTCTCTGAAGTTACAGCATTTTCCAGACCGGCTAGAACGAGCACATCAGTGTCAAGACTCAACATCTCTTCATTGGTGATGATTTTGGTCATTTGCTGGTTGTAGTTTTTAAACCGGCCATCTTCTGTTTTGAACTTCTGTAGTTTTTCAGAATCAAGGCCAGCCCTTGAATAAACGGCCGCTTCGGAATCGCTGACGGCGACTAATTTCCAGTTTGGTTTCAGGGCTTGAGCACTGGTCGCGAAATTTGAGCCAACATTTCCGAAACCCTGCAAGGCATAACTTAGCGCCTGATCCTGCTTATGCTGCAAGGTTAAACCTTGTAGCATAAGCAGTTTCTGGAGGGCGATGACGCCGCCGCGGCCGGTGGCCGCTTCACGGCCAAGACTGCCGCCATTAGCTAGGCTCTTACCTGTAAAAGCCGCCCTAGCAACTCGCATTGCAGCGGCCTGCCTGCTAGCGGAGCCAGCAGCTCCGCCGCTGCTTGCAGGCACATCGCTTCGTTGTGTCTTGCGAGCCGCAGTCAACGTACTGGCGTGTACGTCTCCTTTGCTGTTCTCAGCCACGCCTTGCGCTGCACCTGCCTGCGAGTCGCTAGTTTTTCCTATCTGTCTGGCGTATTCGTCAAGCATCCAGTCCATGACTTGTGAATTAGTATTAACGTCCGGCGCTGGTATATCCTTGTCCGGGCCAACGTAAGGATATAAATGGGCGACGTATTTCCGGCTAAGTTCTTCCAGCTCGGTTTTGGATAGTTGAAGTGGATCAACCGCTACGCCGCCTTTGGCACCGCCCATCGGCAGACCAACAGCGGCCGCCTTGAGGCTCATTAGTACGGCCAAAGCTCTAATCTCATCCAGATTGACGTTTTTATGAAAACGAATGCCGCCTTTATAGGGCCCGAGTTTGTTAGAGTGCTGAATCCGATAGGCCCTAAACCTTTTGCCGCCGGCAAGCTCAACTTCAAAAATATGCTCTTTATCAAACCTTTTTAATCTCTTAACGGCCTCGGCCGGCAAGCCAATCAGCTTGGCCGCTTTGTCGACAAAAGAGTAAACGCTCTCAAGCATTGTCAGGCCTCGACAGCTGAATTTGACCGATCACTTCTTCTGGCGTCTCGGCAAAACTTACCAACTGATCAAGGCCGGGCGTTAGCATGCCTTCAGTTTCCATCCGTAAAAATTGCGCCTTTAGACCAATGTAAAAGTCATCGGTATTAAGAACAATGATGGGCTTATCGTGATGGCCGTGCTTCTTATACTCTATAATTTCAGTTACTTCATCAAGCGTACCGGTTCCGCCAACCAGCAGAACGATAACGTCAGAACGCTCAAGCATTTTAGCCTTACGCTCGCCTAGGTCCTTGGCAATTATCATTTCATCAGCGTTGGCCCGCAGTTTATGTTTTAGAAAATCGACTGATACTCCAATAATTTTGGCACCGCCAGCCTGAGCGCCAGCGGCCATAATCTTCATAAGCCCTACATCGGAACCACCCCAGACTAAATTGTGACCGTGTTCAGCAATCAGTTTGGCCAATTTCTCGGCCGGCTGGGTAAATTTTTCCGGCAGTTCATTGGCCGAACAAAAAACACATATGTTTAAGCCGGGATGAACTGTTGGCTTGGCGATCTTGATTGACTTGTTTTGCCGTTTTACCATTTAAAAAATTGGAGGGCCTGGAGGGACTCGAACCCTCGACACCCTGCTTAAGAGGCAGGTGCTCTAACCGGCTGAGCTACAGGCCCATGTCTGACTCACATTATAAAGGTTCGAGTCCCGGGACTCGGTCACAGATATTTTTCTTTCAGAAAAATTCCGCGACCCCGCCTCGCCTCGGGCAATAATTTGCTCCGGGGCTCCGGCTGTCCGAAATGCTACTGGCATTTCTCCCCCACGACACTCTGCTTAAGAGGCAGATGCTCTAACCAACTGAGCTACAGGCCCCCAAAAAGCTACCAAATACTAACACGCCACCTCTGTTTTGTGAAGATGTTACAATGCCAGTATGGATAAGGAATCTATCCGGAAAAAACTCAAGGCAGAGCGACGCGCGCTTAGTGCCGAGGACCACGGTAGCTTAAGTCGGCAAATTATTAATCGAATCTTTGATGTAATTGATTGGGCGAATATTCACTCCATGCATGTTTATTTGCCGCTTGAAGGTCAAAACGAGGTTGATACTTTGCCTTTTCTGAAAGCCGCCCGCCAGTTAAATCCGAATGTCCTAATTGCTACTTCCCATCACCAAAGCCGTGAGATTAAGACCAACTGGCTGGACGGGGATTTTAAAATAGCTAAAAAGGTGCCCGATGGCTTCCAGTTCGGTTTAGTAATTGTACCGATGCTGGCCTTTGATGGGCGGGGTTACCGTTTGGGCTTTGGCGGTGGTTTCTATGACCGGTTTCTAGCAACTCAACCCGACGCCTTACGTGTCGGTTTGTGTTACGAATTCGGTCATCAAGCCGAGAACTTACCGCACGAACAGCACGATGTACCTTTGGATTCGATCGTTACTGAAAAAAACATCTACAAATTCTAAACTACCTAATCGCTTCGATGTTCGACTTCCTCGATATTTGACATTTCCACCCCTGAAAGCATGTCCATAAATACGACATATGTCATATTTATGGACATGCCTGCCAGCAAACATTCTTATCATCTCTACACATTATGTCCATTTTTGGAACATATGTTATTTTTGTGGACATGAGGTGTCATCTATCCAAAGCAAGCCGGGAATGCTTTAGCTTTTTACTCTCTGCCCGTTAATCGATACAATAAGCGCATTATGCTGCTGAACAAACGAACTACAACCTGGTCTAGCTTTGCCGATTAACTCCTTTCAGATTGATTAATTTAACTGAAAGGATTTTAATGCAGCTGTTTAAATCAATAAAAATTTACAAATTCGACCTGTTAGTTGCGCTTTACATATTTGGCTGGATGAGCGCCGAGATTTTTGGCGGCAAAACCTTTCCTCTGACCAACTTCAGCTGGATGCATTTAAACGCCAGCGTGGCAATCTTTGTTTTGCCCCTGCTCTTCACGATAACTGATGTAGTCGTTGAAGTTCATGGCAAGGAAAGGGCGCGTAGTCTGGTTTGGTCAGGTTTAATAATTATTGCCTTGGTTTTGCTTTTTTCCTTACTGGCAACTAACTTGCCACCATCACAGCGGTTTGCGCCAAAAGAGGCTGCTTACGACCAAGTGTTTGGCACTACCGCCCGGATCGCCGCCGCCAGCTTAACGGCTTTTGCGATTGCCGAGCTGCTGGACATTGCGGTCTTTTCCAAAATTCGCGAAAAGATGAAGAAGAAAGCGCTTTGGCTGCGTAATAATGCCTCAAACTTCATTTCTCAATTTGTTGATTCGACTATTTTTCTCTTCTTGGCGTTTTACGCGTTTGATCGCTCCTTTGCCGACAATTTCGGCTTTTTGTTTAGCTTAATAATTCCATACTGGCTGATCCGCTGTTTCTTTTCGGTTGTCCAAACCCCGCTAGTTTATCTGGGCGTCTGGTGGCTAAGGGCGCCTACGCCTTCGGCTCCGGCTTATAAGACACCCCTTCGGGGTTTCTCATCGCGCCGGGTGCGGAGTGAATCCGACACTCGGGCTGCTCTTCCCGAGAAAAATAAATCCAAAAAATGATTGTTACACCCATTAAGACTGATCGCGTCGAGGCCGGCAAAATCAGTTTAAAAAAGCTATTGGACGAATCCCTCTTAAGCTTTAATGAAGGCA
>MGCU01000020.1 GCA_001790525.1 Candidatus Saccharibacteria bacterium RIFCSPHIGHO2_12_FULL_47_16b | reverse complement strand
TTGATGGTATCTTAAGACCACCAGAAGCTCCTAAATCAGGAGTTGATGATGGACCAACCGGACCACCAGCCATCATTGAAGGCGAGCCGCTGCAGTCGCCGCCTTTTGACTCGGCTGCACCGGACTCTCATCCGCCCAGCAGTCATTTCCCGTCCGGACCGCCCGTGCCTCAAGCTAAAGTAGTTGGCGAAGATAATAAACCATTAGAGATGCCGGCCGGCCGCCAAAAAAACAATTTTAGCTGGCGCTGGCTAATCGTTTCTATAATTTTACTGGTTGTTGGCCTCTACCTTTTAATTGACGCCGAGATTATCGATATTGGTGTTAAACCCCCCTTCGAAATTTTCAAGTAAGCACACCACTTAATCGCGAAGACCTCTGTTAAAATGGGTAGGTGTCTGATTTATTGAGAGATTTGAACCCGGAGCAGCGCCGGGCGGTGATAACCACCGACGGGCCGCTTTTGATATTGGCCGGTGCCGGCAGCGGTAAAACCAAGACTCTAACCCACCGGATGGCCTATCTTTTGGCTCAAGCCAAAGCCACACCATTTAATATTTTGGCCGTAACTTTCACCAATAAGGCGGCTGGTGAAATGCGTAGCCGTGTGGCTAAGTTGCTTGGTAAAAACTCCGAGGATAGGAGCTTCATGCCTTTTTTAGGGACTTTTCATTCGATTTGTGTGCGGATCCTACGCCAGGACGGCGACCAAATTGCCATACCTAAGAACTTTGTAATTTGGGACGAAGCCGATCGCCTGTCGGCTGTTAAACTAGCGCTCAAGGATCTAAAAATTGACGATAAAAAATTTCCAGCCCAACAGATCGCCAGTTTGATTAACCAAGCTAAGAACGAGATGATTGGCTTTAAAGAATTTGAGGCTGCGGCTTCAAGTCCAGCTGCCAAAACCGCAGCTAAGGTTTTTGCCCATTACGAAAAACAGCTTCAGCAGGCTGGCGCTTTAGATTTTGACGACCTAATTGGCAAAGCGGTTAAGCTGCTCAAAAATAAGCGGGCGGTTTTGAAAAAATGGCAAGCTCAATTTCGTTACATCATGATTGACGAATACCAAGATACCAACACCGCCCAATACCGCTTAATAAAACTGCTAACCGGCTCGTCCAAAAATATCGCCGTAGTTGGCGATGACTGGCAGAGCATTTATTCCTGGCGCGGGGCTGATTTTCGAAACATTCTCAACTTCGAAAAAGATTATCCAAAATGTACCATCATTAAACTGGAACAAAACTACCGCAGTACCAAAAATATTCTGGAAGCAGCCCATAACGTAATTGGCCATAACCGCCAGCGCAGCCGTAAAAAACTCTGGACTACGGCTGCCGCCGGCCGGCCGGTGCAAATTGTACAGGTTGGCGACGAGCGGGCCGAAGGCGAAGCCATTGTCCGACGGGTGAGTGCCGCCGTCGAGATGAAGTTCCGGCAATTTTCGGATTTTGCTGTTTTATATCGGACCAATGCCCAAAGCCGTCCATTAGAAGAAATTTTTGTCCGTTATGGTTTGCCATACCGAATTGTTGGCGGGGTGCGCTTTTATGACCGAAGAGAAATTAAGGACATACTAGCCTACCTGCGGTTGATTTATCAGCCGGGCGACCTAGCTAGTTTTAACCGTATAGCCAACGTACCGCCGCGCGGCCTTGGCACTAAGTCTTTGGCGGTTTTTGATTTTTGGCGCAAAAGCAAAGACTTAAGTTTACTTGCCGCTCTTAAACAGGCTGACCGAATTGAACAACTAACGCCGCGGGCCGCCTCGGCGCTAGTTGGCCTCGGCGATTTAATTGACAGTTTTGCCGATCAAGCAGACGAAATAAACCCCCAGAGATTAATTGACGCCTTGCTCAAACGGCTTAATTACTTGGACTATTTACAGGATGGAACAGCCGCCGGCGAGGCTCGTGTTGAAAACGTTCGCGAACTTTTGAGCGTGGCCCGCGATTATCAGGCTGTTAAGTTGGCCGATTTTCTAGAAGAAGTGGCTTTAGTGTCCGAGGTCGACAGCGTCAACCTAAGCGGCACAGCCGAATCAAATGATGCCGTAACCTTGATGACCCTGCATTCAGCTAAGGGTCTGGAGTTTCCGGTGGTTTTTATTACTGGCTTGGAAGAAAATATTCTACCGCACAGCCGGTCATTGTATGATCAATCAGAAATGGAGGAAGAGCGACGGCTGATGTATGTTGGCATGACCCGGGCTAAAGAAGAACTGTATCTAACTTATGCCATCAACCGGACCTTATTTGGCAGCCGCGGCGCCAATCTGCCAAGCCGCTTTTTGGCTGATGTTGAAGCCGGGGCGGCGGTGACGGCTGGTATAGAACCACTTGCCAGGTCGGTTGATACTGACGATTCAGAACCTTACTATATTCTGGAACTGGCCGAAGGTGACGGCGTTCGCCATAAAGTTTTTGGCGAAGGTACGGTTTTGGATGTCGCCGGCGAGACAGCCACCATTTATTTTAAGCGGCGCGGCAGTAAGCGCATCAATTTAGCTTTTGCGCCGCTCGAGAAACTATAATCTCACTTATAATAGGTTCCTATGCAGTTTGTGCGTAAAAAATTAGCTAAACATTATCAAACGGCGGCCGACACATCCCGCCAGCAACTTGAGCGGCGGCCATACATCATACCGCTTCTGGGCTTGGTGCTGGGTTTTATTATTGTTCTAGGCATGGTGGCCGGCCGCAAGGGAATTGATCGGCCAAGCGATGCTCACGTCGTCTTTTTAACCGATAAAGGCGACCGAACAGTGCTTGACACTAAAGCCAAAACCGTTGGCGAACTGCTGGATAAGCTTAAGCTCAATCTTATACCTGAAGATGTGATTGAGCCTGGTCGAGACGAACCAATCCCAGAAGATAACTTCCGGATTAACATTTACCGGGCCCGTCCGGTTACAGTTATTGATAAAGGTAACAAAATGGTCACGTTGACTGCCCAGAAAAGCGCTCGGGTGGTCGCCCAAAAAGCTGGCTTAACACTTAATCCAGAAGACGTGGCGAACTTTACTCCGGGCAGTCTAGCCGAAAATACTATTGGTGAAAAAGTGATAATCAGCCGAGCTACGCCGGTTAAACTTAATCTTTACGGTGCCGATTTGACGGTTTATACCCTGGCTCAAACCGTCGGCGATCTGCTCGAGGAAAAGAAAATTGACTTACAAGACGGTGAGTCAGTCCAGCCGGCGCCGGAAACGGCCATTACTGCCGATATGAAAATCTTTGTTCTGCGCAAAGATGCCAAACTGGTTAATATCGAAGAAGTGATGCCAGCCCCTGATGAGGTAGTTAACGATTCTTCATTGAGTTTTGGCACAACTGTTGTTCGGCAAAATGGTTCAGCCGGCAAAAAAACCGTAACCTATCTTATCCAAACCGATAGTGCCGGCAAAGAAACTTCCAGAACGTCGATTCACGAGACGATTATCGTAGCCGCCGTTCCGAAAATAACGGCTAGAGGCACGGCGGTTTCGGTAACCGGCGACCGAGCGTCGCTAATGGCCTCGGCCGGCATTGCCGCCGGCGATTATAACTATGTCAACTACATTGTCAGTCGGGAATCGAGTTGGCGAGTCAATGCTGCTGGCAGTCCGCCAGGCGCTTACGGGTTATGTCAAGCCTATCCGGGAAGTAAAATGGCCTCGGCTGGTGCCGATTGGGAGACCAACCCTGCCACACAGCTGCGCTGGTGTTCTGGTTATGCCGCTGGCCGCTATGGCGGCTGGGCTGGGGCCTATAATTTCTGGTCGACCAATCATTATTGGTAGACTAAGGCGTGTCCATAAATTAATCATATGTTATAAAAATGGACAGATTTACAGATAAACCTAAAAAAGAGTTGGGACAGTATTGGCTTAACGACGAAGCAACTCTCGAGGCCATTTGTAATTACGCTGAACTCAAAACTGATGATACGGTTTTGGAAGTCGGACCGGGTACCGGTAGCTTGACCAAAAAAATTCTAGAAACCGGAGCCCAAGTTGTGGCCGTGGAAAAAGACGAAGAACTAGCAGCCCAGCTCCGAGGTCTACGGGTACGACCCGTAGATTCTACGGGTCGTACCCGTAGGGGGCAGTTGGAAGTGATAGCTGGGGATATTTTGAGGTTTGATTTAACCAGGCTACCAAGCGGCTTTAAGGTTGTTGCTAATATCCCTTACTACTTAACCAGTAATTTGCTAAGGCTTTTGAGCGAAGTGGCTAATCCGCCGAGCTTAATGATTTTACTTGTCCAAAAAGAAGTGGCCGAGCGAATTGCCGCCAAGTCGGGGCAGATGAGTTTACTTTCAGTTAGCGTCCAACTTTATTATCAGCCGGAACTTGGCAAGGTGGTTCCAGCCAAGCTTTTCAGCCCGCCGCCCAAAGTCGATTCGCAAGTCGTTATTCTGCGACGGCATAGGTCTCCCTTATTCAAAAATTTGAACAGTCAAAATTTTTTCCGACTTGTCAAAGCTGGTTTCTCGGAGCGGCGTAAAAAACTACGCAGTTCACTCGCCGGCGGGCTTGGAATTAGCAAAGAAGAAGCAGACAGTCTTTTAAATAGAGCGAATATTAGCCCGGACGCCAGAGCCCAAGAACTTTCACTTGAGCAATGGTTTAGGTTAAGCGAGCATTTTCAATAAAAGTGTGTCATGCAGAGCGCAACCCGAGTCGACTGACCTGCGGGCGGGAGTCAACCCGGCATGTAGCGCACACTTTTATTGAAATGCGCGAGCGGTATTCCCTGCTTACTCTATAGATGCTTGACTTGTTAAGTATCGAGAGTAAAATCAAAATTGCAATGAAAAAAGAATATTTTAGTCAGCCGTCACCTGCCCTTGCCCTGCACCGCTCGATGTTTATTTTACAACAGCAAGCCGACGAACTTTTACTCAACCAAACCGGAGTAGGGCTTAGTCAAGTTAGGATAATGAGTCAGCTCCACTTCTCTGTTCCCAGGTCGCAACGAACTGTTGCTACGATGCTGCGCCAAACCGAAGCCAACGTCAGCCGACAGCTGCAAACCATGAAAAAACAAGGTTTAGTTAGCGTCGAACGTAATCGCAAAGACAGACGAATCCGTGAAGTCACTCTTACCCAAAAAGGCACCAAAACCTACCAAAAAGCCGAGAAAGTCCTAGAGCGGCACTACGATCAATTAGAAAAATTGTGGGGCGGAGCCGAAGCCAAAGACTTAACTAAAAGTCTGCAGCAACTAAACAAAATCTTCTAGAGTCTTATCCACTGATGAAAGACTTATTACTAAAGTTGATAACAATTGCCTATGCTGGAGTCGGTGTTGTTGGTCTAATTGCCTATTGGCCAACCATCAAGGACCTTTATTATCATCAAAAACCGAGCGCGAATGTGACGTCGTATATAATCTGGACGCTAACTTCTGGCGTGGCTTTTTTGTATAGCTTATTTATTTTGCCAGATTTACTTTTCAGGATTGTATCAGGCATTAATTTTGGAGCTTGTACTATGGTGCTTTTTTTGAGCCTGAAACTTGGTAAGACCACTAAGCAATAAAAAGATCACTGGAGCCAATAGCAGTGGCAATAAGTGCCATCTTCTTCCCGCTCATTGCGCTATGATATCAGAGTCTGTTTGGTTGCAGGCTCAACTATAACCTCGGTGTGAATATCTGGGCCAACTTCATCCTTTGAATTTGAGCTGAATAACAAAGCTCGGGCGATACCGCCGAGAACCTTTATGCCATCAATATTTCGGCCGGGATCTTTAAGTACACGGCTAGCCAGTCCGCCTAATCGGCGAAATCCTTCCAAACTAAAGACAGGTACAAATTCTTCTTGGGCAGTATCATATAAACCAAGACCGTTACCAGCATTGCTGGCTTGCTCTCCGCGTCGGATAAAAGCTAGGCCGGAACGCCAAATGGCCCGATACACCCAGGCGATATTTTCGGGCATAGTTAATTCATCTGTTATCCGGTCAATTTCGGAGGGCAGAATTGACCAGCTAATAGTCGTTGTGTCTGATCTATGTTCATCCGAATTTATACGTCTATGACTGACCAGCGGTCCGATGGTTGCCGATCCATCCTTTTTGAGGAATTGAATGATATTCTCCATTGATTGGCGGGCTAATTCAGGCTCCTCCAAAGCTAATAACGGCAGCAGCCAATATGAATAAACGCGGTCAAATCGGCTCTTGAATTCACGAGGCGGCGTAATGATATTTCCCTGCACAAGTGTTAAGTTCGGTTGGGCTGTCTGGAATTGTTCGACTCTTTCTGAGTTGTAAGACAAGTCAAAGTTTGTCCAAGAGACATCTTTTCGACGAGCTGTAACTTGTTGTCCGAGTGTTGATCTACCGGCTCCAACATCTAAAATCTGCGAATTTACCGGTAAACTATCGGCAAGATCATCAATTGACTGATAACCGTATACCTTAGCCAAAAAATTTCCACTGCGGCCGGTTATAGGTGCAAGTTCATATAGATGCTTCATTAGCGAATGGCTCAATAACAGGAGCTAATTTAATCAGAAAAGGCCTTACAGTACAAGCATTATGGGTGATTGTCAAGAAGATGGTTATGTGCTATAATTACAGATTACGGGGCTGAATTTAGCTCGACGTTGAACTTTATCAACTAGTTTGCAGGTCGCTTGTCAGCGTTATTGGCAAAACAATTTTAGATGGCGAAAAACTATCTATTCGCGAATTTGTTGCCAACTTGTTTGGTCGACAGTTCGCACCAGTTCTCGCTTAACTTAAGTTCGAGAACCGCGCCTGAACGCCACACCAGATAATGTTCAAAAGCGTGTCATATCATCTGGTTGCTGAAACTTTACTTTCCATAAAGTTTCCTAAGACTTAGGAATAGGAAAATCGGTTTTTTTGGCCGTTACCTAGCCGACCTTCCGAAAATTTTAAACGGTCTAAACCTGTAGACGGCTAGCTCGATAAACCGACGGACGTGGGTGTAATACCCACCAGCTCCACCAAATGAGCATCAGAAGCATTTTCTGGTGCTTTTTTGATTATTCTCTCACTTATGGTATAGTATATCCATAAGTTTATTTTTCCGGGAGAGCGATATATGTCTGAGCGCTTTGTTGAATATATGCCTGATGATCAGGCGGTGCTATTTAGTCCATCTCACGGATATCTTTGTCTTGTTGAACAAAGGTTAGTGACAGAATTCGACGATCTCGTAGGGGAGCTAGCACTAAACCAAATTGTACATTTGGTAGAAAATCGTACCTCTTTGCCGAAAAACCTTAGGTTATATGGACTTGTGCCCTTTTCCTCTAAGAAGAATGGAACTTGTAGTACATTAGAGACTAGCGCTTGGTCGTACAATTGGCTTAACGGCATTATTCCACCCACTGAACTTCCATATTTAGATACCGGTTTGGCAATTGGTCTAACTTTTAAAGGAAGATTATCTGCAGTTGCTGGCGCAGGCATAAACAGGGATGAAAAAGCCCTACAGATAAAGCAAATTCAAGGCACTGTTGTAGTTGATCGAGAAGAATGTGCTAACGAAGCCGAAAGACGATCTCGCTATAAAATGAGTGGTCTGCACGGGGGCATATTATGGCGTGACACCCTTGTAGAAGCTTGGATAGAGATTGCTAGAAGATTGGGCATTGAACTGGTGCAAATACGGGGAGCTGCTAATAACGGATATCGTACGGAGGTCAGAAAAGACCGATTAATAAAGGGTTATGACATAGTGGCTTACAGAATGGGTTTTCAGTATGATGAAGAAACCCTCAATTGGTTTAGAACTACTTCCGTAAGCTAGAGATATTTAACGAGAATCCATCGGCTCATGCCTTAAAATAAAGATATGGCGGAGCTTTCGGCGAGGAACGCAGTGACGGTTAGGCTAGGTGACATAACAGTCAACCGGTTGGGGTTAGGGACTAACCGAATTGCTGATAATGAGCAGTCGCGAGCGGTGCTTAAACGAGCGGTGGAACTTGGCATAAACTTCATTGATACGGCTGATAAATACGGCCAAAGCCAGGAGGTTATTGGTCAGACACTGACGCCTTATCGGCGCGGGGTAATTGTAGCCACTAAAGGCGGCTGGAGTGAAGATAACGATCCGGCCAGTTTGGCTGACAA
Source organism: Candidatus Saccharibacteria bacterium RIFCSPHIGHO2_12_FULL_47_16b (assembly GCA_001790525.1). GTDB lineage: Bacteria > Patescibacteriota > Saccharimonadia > Saccharimonadales > UBA10212 > UBA10212. The sequence goes on along the minus strand of MGCU01000020.1, from coordinate 9,969 downwards.
AATTGATAACAGTCTTAAGCTTTTGCGGCTCGACCAACTGCCGCTTTGGTTTCTGCATCGAGTAGATCCAAGCCTGCCGATTGAAAAAACTATGGAATTTTTAAAAAGTCAGCAAGCCGCCGGAAAAATCAGACACATCGGCTTATCTGAAGTAAAAATTGATGAGATTGAGCGAGCCCGAAAGGTCGTCGAGATTGTATCCGTCCAGAATCATTACAACCTGATGGAACGTGAGCATGACGATGTCTTGGATTATTGCCAGCGTGAAAGTATTGTCTTTATCCCATTCTTTCCACTAAGAAGCGGTAGCGTGATGTTGAATCGCCGCTTACAAGAAGTAGCCGACAAATACCATAAAAGCCCGGTTCAAATAGCCATTGCATGGTTACTGGCTCGCTCGCCGGTTATGCTGCCAATTCCGGGCACTCTTTCAATCGAGCATTTGGAAGCCAATATCGCGGCTACGGCGATTAAGCTAAAAAAGGAAGATTACGACTATCTTTCGGCTGGCTAAACACAAGCAATATCAGCTCAAGCTTGCTATTATTAAATCAGATGAACGCCGACACAAAACTGATATTTTTCAATGCTGACGGCACGCTGGTTGACGGCATGCAATATTTTTATCAGCATCTCTGGGAATTTTTTGGCGTTGATAAAGAAAAGACCCGGACAGTCCTAAAACAGTACATATCCGGCGAGATTAATTATGTTCAGTTTGTGGAGAATGATGTTCGACTGTTGCGTGAGGCCAATGCCAGCAAGCGGGCGATTGTTAATGCGATTATGAATTTGCATCCGATGGAGGGAGCCATCGAGACCCTCCGCTCATTAACTGAACGCGGCTACAAAATGTTTGCTATATCGAGCGGCATTGATTTGGTGATAGAGGCTGTTTATGGAACAGACTATAAAGCTTTGTTCGAAGAAATTTTTGTTAACCAGTATCATTTTGATAACGACGGTAAACTAACCAGTGCGACACCTGCCAGATACGACGTTGATCACAAAGCCGACTGCGTTAAAGAGATGACCGCCAAATACAATGCTTATCCGGGTAACTGTGTTTACGTGGGAAATAATGAAACCGATGCTACCCCGGCTCTGCTAGTTGGAACATCAATTGCTTTCAACAGTAAATCTGAAAGATTGGTAGAAGTTTCGACTCATCACATTGAATCAGAAGATCTGTTTGACATCATGAAGTTCGTAGCCTGAAATAACTAGATGAAGACGCCAGCCGGCGAACCATTTAGTCAAGAACTTAATAAATGGCTGGGTGGTGATGGTCCGAAAACAATAGCCTCGCTGATAGAAGTTTTTGGCAACCGCAGCTTTGCTATCATTATTTTGTTGCTAATGATAATTCCGGCTCTGCCAATACCAACCGGCGGTATTGTCCATGCCTTTGAACTGGTTGTCATGTTGCTGGCACTGGAGATGATAGCCGGTTTTAAAAAAATTTGGCTGCCGGCCAGCTGGCAGAATAGAAAGCTTGGTCATTTTTTGGAAAAGCGGGCCATACCGATAGTTATAAAGTACATCCGCTGGTTTGAGAAAAGATCCAGCCCACGATTACGGAAAATACTTGATTGGCGACCAACCACCCGAATAGCTGGTCTGTTCATCTTAGTTTTTACTTTAGGCGCCTTTCTGTCGCCGCCGTTTACCGGTTTGGACACCTTGCCTTCGGTAGGTGTCGTCTTAATTTGCTTAGCCTTTATTCTCGGTGACGCCATGCTACTCGTATTGGGAATACTGATTGGCAGTTTGGGTCTAGCGATAGTCATCGGCCTTAGTACGCTAATTGTCAATTTAGTGCATAAGCTTTTTAAAATCGACTCTGAGACGAGTATTATGATAATTAAGAAATATATCTTTGGAGGTGAGTGATGGCCGAGGATGATGTTGAGGAAAAAGAGATTGAGGACAAAGGGAAAGTAGTTAAGTCAAAACGCAAGTGGCCTAAGTGGGCCAAAATCTTAAGCGTTATTGCCGTAATTATTGGGGCAGTTATTATCATTGCCATTCTCGCTACTAGCGGCGTGGCCAAAACTGGTGATGAATTTTTGAACGCTATAAAGTCCGGCAATGCTGACGCCGCCTACGCCCTTTTTACCCGCGAGGCGGCCGCGGCTACTGATAAAGCCAGCTTTAGGCAAACTGTTGATCGAATCAAACCGATATTAAACGGTCCAACCAAAATGACTGACCGCGAAGCTAAAGGCGAGACCGGCCAGGCCGCCACCGGCAAGGTGGTTTACGAGATAAAAGGCACTGACGGTGTTACCTATCAGCTGACCATCAACCTGCAAAAGGAGGATGGTAAATGGAAAGTCTTAAACTTCGAGAGTACAAAGAAGAAGTAGAGGTAAGCCAAACATGAACTACAGCCAGTTAAAATCAGGCTCCGATTGGCTGGCGCTGATGAAGAGTTTTTATTTTCCAACGGCCGATAAGATAGAGGAGCTAAAAATACCAAAAATGCAATTTCTAAGTGTTAGCGGTAAAGGGGCGCCGACTTCTGAAGTTTTTCATAAAGCCATTCAGTCTCTTTATGGCCTAGCCTTCGGATTAAAGATGGGTTTAAAGTTCGGCAAGATTGACAAGCCGACTGGTTATTTTGATTACAAAATGCCGGCCTTGGAAGGACTTTGGTGGCAGTCGGGCGGCTGGGACATGGCCAGTCCCGAAAAATGGCAGTGGCGCTTGCTGATTATGCAGCCGCCGTTTGTCACGGAGCAGTTATTCGATGAGGCGAAAACCCAAGCCAAGCAAAAGCATCCGGAAATTCCTTACGATAAAGTCAGACTGGAAGATTTTGAAGAAGGCAGCTCGATACAGACATTGCATGTTGGTCCATATGATAAGGAACAGGCAACTATCGAAAGATTGATGGACTATGCCAAGGCGGCCGGTTATAAAATTGCCGGGCACCATCATGAGATCTACATGGGTGACCCGCGCCGGACTAAGCCGGAAAGGCTGAAGACCGTTTTAAGATATCACATTACAGAAAAGAGATAGCAGTGAAACTAAATAAAGAGTGGCACTTAAGCCACCGGATGCCCAAAAATCCGACGCCGCAACAACGGATTAAATGGCACCGCGAGCATCTGATGCACTGCGATTGCCGACAACCGACGGCCGCTATTCGAAAGCTATTAAACACCGAAGAAAATCCGCTAATTCAGAAACCAAAAGTAGGCAAATAATAGCCAGCAAGGAGAACAAAAAATCCGCCAAACCATTAACTTAAAAAATCTAAGTGGCTGATTCGATAGCGACTAGCCGTTCATATTTAACTAGTCTTTCTTTTGGCAAAGGCGCACCGAATTTAGCGCCGTCAGCCATTACCGCCCAGGCCAGATCAGCTATGAAATCGTCCATAGTTTCGCCGCTGCGGTGAGAAACAATTACAGCCCAGCCATATTCGCGAGCTTGTTTTATGGCGGCTAGGCTTTCACCGACAGTGCCGATTTGGTTAGGTTTGATAATTATGCCACTAAGGCTGTCGCGTTCATATGCTGTGCGCATTCTTTCAAGATTGGTCGTGGTTAAGTCGTCGCCGACGATCAGTGTTTTGTCGCCGAGTTGAGCTTTAAGTTTGGCAAACAGTTGAAAATCGTCTTCTCCGAAAGGATCTTCAAGGTAGCTGATATTAAACTGCTTAGCCATTTGCTGATAGGTTTGGTAAAGCCTGTTAGGACCATTATCGATGTTACTGCCGGCAGCATCGATACCAAATTCAAAGTCTCCTTCCACGGTCTTGGCCACATCAACGTAAATCTGGAGCGGTTCAAGATCGGATTTAAATTGCGGGGCAAAGCCGCCTTCGTCACCTATCGGCGCTCCAGTCAAATGATTAGATAATGCTTCAAAAAAATTCTTGCCAGCCTGGAGTGAACTTGATAGCGAATCTTGGATCGGAGTTACCAGATATTCCTGGAAGCGCAGGTCGTTGTTGGCATGCCTACCGCCGTTAATCATATTCATATATAACCTAGGCCGGCCGCTTCCAATTTTTCCGCTGTATAAGTTGCGCAGATACTGCCAAAGATCCAGCTTTTGACTTAGGCTGCTAGCTCTAGCAAAAGCCATTGATATACCTAAAGTGGTGTTGGCGCCTAGGCCGGATTTATTAGCGGTTCCATCCAGCTCTAACAATCTTTGTTCCAGGCTTGCCTGATCAAAGTCGCTAGCTTTCAAATTGTTGGAAATACGGCTGATGGCATCAACCGCTTTTGCCGGCGGCAGACTGACTGCCTCACATTGGCCGGTGCTTTTGCCTTGAGGTACTGATGCCACAGCCTGACTGCCATCATACAGCACCAGTCTTACTTCCAGCGTCAGCTGGCGACGCGAGTCGCTACTAAGACTCGCAGTTAACTGCTCGATTTTAGACATAGCCTAACTTACTAAGTTTTCTGGCCGGCCGCTTAGGAATGACTCGATATTGGCAACTGTAGTTTCGGCAATCCGCATAAGTGCCTCTTTGGTATTAAAGGCACTGTGCGGGGTCATTATGACGTTTGGCATTTTCATCAGCACGTGGCTGGCCAGAATATTTCTTAAAGACTGAAGATCGGTAGTTTTTTTACCTAGGTAATGCATTTCGTCTTTCATGGCATCTTCTTCCTCGATGACATCCAAGCAGGCCCCGGCGAGCTTGCCGTCTCTTAAAGCCGACACCAGCGCTTCGGTCTCAACCACCGCTCCGCGGCTGGTATTAATTAAGACTGCGCTAGGTTTCATAAGTCCGATATTTTGTGAGTTTATCAGATGGTGCGTTGCCTTGAGATACGGCACATGCAAGCTCACCACGTCACTAGCGGCCAGCAGCTGTTCTAGCTTATCGGCATATTGAAAACCAAGTTGTGTTGCCGCTTGATCATCGCGGATGGTGTCGTAGGCGATGACCTTCATACCAAAGCCATTAGCAATTTTGATGACATTTTTGCCAATCCGGCCGGTGCCAACCACGCCAATGGTTTTGCCTTTCAAATCAAAGCCCCGCAGGCTGGAAGGGTCAAAATCGCCGTCTTCTTTGATTTGGCGCATGCCGTCGTAGATGCGTTTGGATAAGGCCAGCAGTAGTCCAAAGGTATGTTCGGCCACCGTATTTTCGCCATAAGCCGGCACGTTAGTCACAGCAATACCTTTGCGCTTACAGACTTCCATATCTATATGGTCGTAGCCGGTAGAACGGGCGGCAATCATTTTGAGCCTGGGGAAACTGCTAAGCGCCGCCTTATCCACGTGACTGTCAACGAAAACGGAGATAATTTCACTGTCGTTGGCTTCTAGCTCATCATAAAATTCCACTTGGTGATCGGGTAGGTGAGATTTGAAGTAGGCATGTTCCCAGTCTTCGCAACCAAAAAATGTGATTTTGGCCATCAACTTTTCCTACTTCTAAGGCCGGCTTCTTCGCGGGCAACCAACGATAGTGTTTTAACTACCGTATCGGGATTAAGTGAGATGCTATCAATACCGCAATTCACCAAAAAGCGGGCAAAATCCGGAAAGTCCGACGGCGCTTGGCCGCAGATGCCGATGTATTTACCACGCGACTTAGTTTGTTTGATTACAGCCTGAATCATTTGTTTGACTGCCAAATCTTGTTCGTTGGCATCAGTTTTTACAGTATCAGAATCACGGTCAATTCCCAAAACCAGTTGGGTTAGGTCGTTTGAACCAATCGACATGCCATCAAACAAGTCCAGAAATTCGTCAGCCCGGATGACGTTAGCCGGGATCTCACACATCACATAAACTGCCAGCGTTTTATCATCTTGCCGGCGCAGGCCGTTTTTAGCCATAACCGCCAGAACTTGGTGACCTTCTTCAGGTGTGCGGCAGAACGGCACCATCACCATAACGTTAGACAGCGCCATGACATGACGGGCCTGCTTGATAGCTTGACATTCCAGACCAAAGGCTTGGCTAAAGCGCGGGTCGTAGTAACGCGAAGCACCACGCCAGCCAATCATCGGATTGGCCTCATTTGGCTCATACAATTCGCCGCCGATTAATGTTCGATATTCATTAGTCTTGAAATCCGAGAAGCGGATGATAACTGGATGTGGCCAGAAGGCCGCACCAATTTTGGCTATCCCCTCGGCTAGTTTGTCGACATAGTACTGTTTTTTATCATCATAGCCGGCCGTAAGCTGACTTATTCGATCTGCCACTTGACGTTTTTGTTTATCAGCCGAGCGGCGAAGCTCGTCATAGTTGATTAGGGCGCTTGGGTGAATTTGGATGTCGGAAGCAATGATAAACTCCAGTCGGCCTAAGCCGACACCCTTGACCGGAAGATAGTGATTAGCCATCGCCTCATCCGGTGAGCCGATGTTAATCATAATGTGGGTTTTGGTCTTTGGCAGTTTATCCAAACGATGTTCGATGCTGTCAAACTTAAGCTGACCGCTATAAATCGTGGCAGTTTTGCCGGATGAACAATCGACAGTTATCACGCCGCTTTTAGTTAGAACTTTGGTGGCGTTATGGGTGCCGACGATTGCCGGAATACCAAGTTCGCGTGAGACAATCGCCGCGTGGCTGGTCCGGCCGCCTTTATCGGTTACAATCGCCGAAGCCATTTTCATAATTGGTTCCCAGTCGGGGTCAGTTATTTCGGTAACTAAAATTTCACCCGGGCGGAATTTATGAATTTGCTTAGGACTTTTAATGATATGGGTGGCGCCAGCTGCTATTTTGGTACCAACAGCTGTGCCGGTAGTTAAAACTTGGCCCTTTTCTTTTAGGCGATATTCAGTATAGACGTTTTTATCAGCGGTGGCGTGGACTGTTTCTGGTCTGGCTTGAACGATAAACAACTGGCCGCTTAGGCCGTCTTTGGCCCACTCCATATCCATCGGCTGGAAATAGCCGCGTTTGGCGGAGAAATGCTGCTCAATCCTGACTGCCCATTTAGCCAAATGATTAGCTTCGGCATCACTAATGCTTAAGCTTATCCGTTCAGCTGCCGGGACGGAAACTCGCTTGGTACCTTGTTTGGAGTAAATGATTTTGTTGGCTTTTTCGCCAACTTGTCGGCTAATAATACCGAGCTTGCCGGCCTCTAGCGCCGGTTTAAAGACCATAAATTCATCCGGGATGACGCCGCCGCCAACAATAATTTCACCCAGACCGTAAGTTGAGTTAATAACCACCACCTTGTCGTAGCCGGTTTCCGTATCAATCGAAAACATAACGCCGCTGGCACCAACATCGCTTCTAACCATCTTCTGTATACCGACCGATAGCGCCACCTCATGATGAGCAAAACCCTTATCTTGGCGATAAGAAATTGCTCGATCGGTAAACAGTGAAGCGAAACAGCGTTTGATGGCGGCGAGCAACTGGCGCTTGCCAGAAACATTGAGGTAAGTTTCCTGCTGGCCGGCGAAAGAAGCGGTTGGTAAATCTTCAGCCGTAGCCGATGAACGCACGGCTACGCCGACTCGGTGGCCATAGCGTCTTTCCATTTCGGTGTAAGCTTTAACTATGGCTTGCTCGAGTTCTTTCTCAAAGCGGGCTTTTAAAATCAGACGACGGATAGCTTTGCCGCGGCGTTGAAGATCACGCAAGTTATGTGTATTTATGCCCGCTAGGATTTCACCAATCCGACTATCTAAGTTGTTACTTTGCAGAAATTGTTTGTAGGCTGTAGCTGTCACTGCAAAGCCGCCCGGCACCTGGACACCCAATGGAGCCAGTGTTGAAATCATTTCACCCAAGGCAGCGTTCTTGCCGCCAACCAGTGGCACGTCCTCGATGCTAAGATCCTCAAACCACAATATCGTTGTGTGTTGTTTATCCATTGCCTTTGCCTTTCAGGGCAATAATAAGATCTGAAACGTTGGCGCCGGTTCGGCCGGTGTCAAGATAATCGCCGACGACCGAGAAAAAACTATATGAGTCGTTATTTTTTAGGAACTGGCTTGGATCAAGTCCTAGCTTAGTGGCACGGTCTTTAGTTGAGCTATCAACCAGCGCTCCGGCGTAGTCGCTGTTATCAATACCATCAGAAGCAAGTGCCAGCACAAGCTCGCCTTGACCAATCTCATCGGCCGCGGCTATAGCTAATTCCTGGTTGCGGCCGCCATGGCCGGAGCCGTTGACGGTAACTGTTGTCTCGCCGCCAAAAAGCCGGCAGCTAGTTGGCTGGCTGGTGTGGATTTGGCCACCGATTTGCCGACCAACTAGGCGAGCTTCGCCAGAAAGCTCGGTTGTCTCAATAGTAGTTTGATAGCCAAGCTTAAGAGCACTTTTCTCCATAGCCGCTAGGGCAGTTTGGTTACTGACCGTTAGATGGTTATAAACAGCCTCAAAATATTTATCTGCCTTTGGCGTTTCCAGCAGTTTCGGGGCATTCAAGTTATAACGCTTGAGTACTTGTTGAGCATCAGCAATAGTTGTCGAATCCTTGACGGTTGGCCCGGAGGCCACAAACTCAAGTTGGTTACTGGGCACATCTGAAAAAATTAGGCCGACTACTTGAGATGGATAAGCAGCTTTGGCTAAGCCGCCGCCACGGGCAGAAGACAGATGCTTTCTAAGGATATTAATTTCCTGAATCGTCGCACCCGAGCGGAATAAAGCTTCTAGTAGATTTTTCTCATCTAGGCAGCTAAAGCCGTCTGGTGGTAGGCAAAGAAGAGTCGAGCCGCCACCGGAGATGACTACGATAACTAGATCCTCGCTAGTTGTCTGTTTCAAAAAAGCGACAATCTCTTGGGCTGCTGCCACACTTTTAGCGGATGGCATGGGGTGAGAGCCAATCAGTGGCTTTGTTTTAGTCAAACCTTTAGTTGGCGCAATGTCTAAGATGATGCCGGCAGTCAACTTATCACCCAATATATTTTCTAACGCGATGGCGGCCTCACCGGCACATTTACCAACACCCGCAAGCAAGATTCGACGATTGTCTAGCTCAAATTTCAGCGGTCCGACTCGCAAAGTTTGACCCTCAATTGACACGGTCTGCTTAATAACAGCTTGGGTATCGATGGCCGCTAGACCGTCTTTGGCAATTTGCAGGGCATGTTGGCGTAGCTGGGTAGTAGCGAGTTTTTCGCTGTTTTTGATTTTTTGCATAGAAGGAGGCTATTGTTTGGATACCGTTATGTTTAAGATTAGCACGGCCGGCTATCAGGAGCAAACAGATTACTAATGTTTTCCGTCAAGGAGTAGAATAAAAATAGATAAGCATTGAAATAGCGGAGAGGCAGATGGACCTAAAACCATTGCAGGAGCTAATCAACCTATCGGGCAGAGCCGCCATTGTCACTGGCGGTGCTAAGGGTATTGGCCAAGGTATTTGTTATCGTTTGGCCGAAGCCGGCGCTGCCGTCTTGGTAGCTGATATGGATGAAACGGCCGCCCAATCGACGGCTCAAGAACTGGTGTCCAAAGGCTGGCGAGCGGCAGCCTTCAAAGTTGACGTTTCTAGTGAAGATGAAATCAAAGCTATGATTGGAGCCTGCCAACAGCAGTTTGGCAGCTTAGACATTTTGGTCAATAATGCCGGTATTTATCCGAACGAGCCCTTATCACAAATGAGCAAAGAGGATTTTGAGAAAGTTATGAGAGTAAATTTGGAAGGTGTCTTTTTGACGACCAAGTATGCTGCCGAAGTCATGAAGGCCGCAGGAAAAGGCGGACGGATTATCAACATTACTTCGATTGACGCGCTGCATCCGTCGATGGTCGACTTAGCCCATTATGACGCCTCCAAACACGGCGTTTGGGGCTTTACCAAAAACTCAGCACTGGAGCTAGCACCGCATAAAATTTGGGTTAATGCTATTGCGCCAGGCGGCATCCAGACACCGGGTGTCGAAGCCATGCAATCACAAATAAAAATGCCAGCCGGCGCCGATCCAAAAGCCATGATCGAGGCCTTTATGGCCAAGATCCCAATGCACCGGATGGGTGAGCCTGACGAAATTGGCAAGGTTG
>MGCU01000019.1 GCA_001790525.1 Candidatus Saccharibacteria bacterium RIFCSPHIGHO2_12_FULL_47_16b | reverse complement strand
TCGCGACGGCTTGTTAAACGAGCCTGTTCGTCACCTAACATAGCGTCCAACAGAAGCTGCAGTGGCTTTGACACCGGGTAGGTGACAATTATGGCTAGGCGCAAGAAAGGTGCAAAAAAGGCCGTAAAAGTTAAGGCGTAGCGAGCAAAGATGGCTTGCGGTATGATTTCGCCAAACAAGACAATCAGAATGGTGGTAATCGCCCCGGCAGCCACGGCATTTAGATGGCTATTGAGCACCAACGAGGTGGTGGCCGCCACTGCCACGCCCATCAACAGAATGCTAGCCAAACTTAAATGAGTGTTTTTCCTAAGCGGCAGAACCAACTTAGCGCGGGTATCGCCTAGCTTAACTTTGCGCTCTAGATCAGACCGATCGAGGGCCAGCAAGGCTACGTTTAAACCAGAAGCAATGGCCGCTAAGCAGACTAATAAAAAGACCTCCAAAATAATCAGAAAATTCATCTTAGCTTCAGTGGAAAACTATTATAGCATCATTAGCGCTTTAACAGCTGCCGTTTGTCTCACAGTTAGGAGAAAAACTGTCCATAATTACAACATATGTCGTAATTATGGACATGGCGAGAGTTATGAGGGGCGTAGCTTTGATCGATATATATCAAACAGTGCCACGGCCAATATTAGACCGTAGGTGATCCAGACAATTCGGAACCAGCCAGCTTGGAGATTGGTACCCAGCCTCAGCGAATGTAAGAAAATGCCGACTATGGCCAAATCACCGGCGATTTCCATGTATTTCCACCACGGCCGGTCTCGATAAATCCGCCTTAGCTCGTAGGCTAGAAAAATAAACCAGGCGATGGACGAAACAATCACCGCCCAAACGGCTGCCGGACCGACGTAGTTTTTGTAACTGGTGGGCGGTAAGCCAAAACCATCACGCCACAGCTGCCATACTAATAGCCCGGGGTGTGCCAATATCAGCACCAAGACGGTCACGGATAAATATTTGTAATAATTCGATAATTTTTTGGCTGGCGGCTTGAGATAGTGTCGAGCCCGACCGACGATGTAGATTGACCACATTAGACTAAAAGCCAGCAGACCAAACAAAGGGAATAAACGATATGAAGAGAGGTTAGAAAAATGCCAATGCAAACCTTGACCCCAGGCTATAAAAGCTAAGACCGCCACCAGCAGGCTTAGCGACCAAGCATAAACTGAAATATTTTCTCGAAGCCTCATCCAAGAAACATTCTATAACTTCTTTTAGGTCATTCAGTCATTTTTTAGGTCAATTAGAGCAATTAGGTTAATTAGGTCAATTGGCCTTGGCAGGCGGGGCAGAGGCCATAGATTTCTAATTGGTGGCCCCGAGGCGAGTAACCCTCTTTCGAAGCCAAAGAATTAATCATGGTTTCCAGCATGGCATTGGCCGATAAATCGTAGCTTTTGCCGCAGTTGCTACAGTAAAAGTGATGGTGGTGGGCTAAGAAGATATCAGATAACTCGTATTTATATTTCCAGCCAATGTTTAAGCGGTGAACAATGCCGAGTCTTTCAAATAATTCCAGCGTTCGATAAACGGTGGCTCGATCGATCTGGCCTTCGGCCCGTTTAATCAGCACTTGGGTAGTTTGCGGCCCTTGATTTTGCAGTAAATCAAAGACATTTTGGCGCGGTTTGGTTAAACTAAAGCCCTTTTTCTTAAGCAGTGCCTTAAGGTCTTTATAGCGATCCAGCGGGCTCATTTTATATCTCCGCTTCAGCTTCGATTTTTCCTAATGACATACGCCAGTCATGCCGCTCGTCAGTGTACGTAGTAAGTACACCTCCTCGCCTGATGACTGTCTCTGTCTCATTAGGACAAATCTCTCTTAACGAACCTGAGATATAAGATGAGCCCATAGCAAAATCATAGCAAATTGCGACAAATTTGCAAAATATTATGGCTAACCATATGCTTTTATCTATGGAAGTTTTCTTATTCTCTGCTGCTGCCTCAATGGCTGCACTTTTTGGTGGTTATGTGGCTTTTCGCAGTCGCCAAAAACTAAGTCTAGCCTTAGGCTTTACGGCTGGTCTGATCCTAGGTTTAGTAGCTTTTGATTTACTGCCGGAGATTTTCGATATAAGTATCAGTCAAAGTCTGGATATTATCTGGCCGATGATTTCACTAGTCAGCGGCTTTTTGCTGTTTCATATCATTGAGAAGTTTATTCTGATTCACTATGGTACTGAATCGCAATACGGCCCGCATCAACACCCATATGTCGGTGTGGCTGGAGCCGCCGCTTTAAGTGGCCACAGTTTTTTGGATGGTTTGAGCATCGGTATTGCTTGGCAAGTCAGCACGGCTGTTGGGCTAGCCGTGGCGATTGCCGTTATCGGCCACCGTTTTGCGGATGGCTTTAATACCACTAATGTCATGCTTTATCACCAAAACAGACCTAGCCGCGCCAAATTGATGTTGATGATTGCCGCAGTTATGCCCATCATTGGCGGTCTAACTTCTTTGTTATTTTCATTGTCAGAAAGCATCCTTGGTATCTACCTTGGCTTCTTTGCCGGCTTTTTACTCTACATTGGTGCGGCTGATATTTTGCCGCAAGCTCACAGTCAAGGATCTTCGCGCTGGACAATTCTCTTGACGGTCTTGGGAACTGTTCTCATGTTCCTCATCACCCGTCTGGCTTAAAAATGTTATAGTCATACAAATGGAAACTTTGGGATATGTGGCATCGCTGTTTACGGTTAGTGCTTTTTTGCCGCAGGTCTACCAAGCCATAAGAACCCGTAAAACCAGGGACATATCACTGCCGACTTATCTGATACTAATCGGCAGCGCGACGCTGTGGTCGATTTACGGCTTCGGTATTGAGAAGCCAGCGATTTATCTGACAAATATAACTATTGGCTTACTGGCCATTACTATTTGCGTCATAAAAATCCAAGATAGAGATTAACCTCCTCCTGCGCGGTACAATATAAGTATGTTAGTGGCAGTGATTGTTTTAGGTATAATCTGTTTGGCCTTGGCTGGTTTTATCCTGTGGCAAAATCGCCGACCGAAAGTTGATGAAGGCACGGCAATGTTGCTAAAAACCGACATGATCGAACTGACCAAGTCGATGGGCCAGCTTAAAGACGATTTACAGAAACAGTTGAGCGAACAGCTGGGTACCAGCAACAAGCAAATGGCAGCCCAACATTCCGAAAGCATGCGAACAGTCAAAGAAGTTACTAAACAGTTAACACATCTTGAGAGAACCAACAAGAATGTCGGCGATATCGCCGGAGAATTAAAGTCGCTGCAGAACGTTCTGCAAAATCCCAAACAGCGCGGCGTACTTGGTGAGTTTTACTTGGAGCAAGCTCTCAAAAATATGCTGCCGCCGGGGACTTATGAACTGCAATACAAGCTGGGCGAAGGCTTAACAGTTGATGCAGTGATTAAACTTGGCGATAAACTGATTCCCATCGATAGCAAATTCAGCTTGGAGAATTACAATCGCCTGATCGAGGCTAAGGCCGAAGAGCGATCAGCCCTTGAACGTGCCTTCAAAGAAGATCTCAAGCGTCGGATCGACGAAACCGCCAAGTATATCCGGCCTAATAAAGGTACGTTAGATCTGGCCATGATGTATATTCCGAGCGAAGGCATTTATTATGATCTCTTGGCTAACAAAGTTGGCACTAGCGGGGTAAGTGGTCGCGACCTAATGCAATATGCAGCTGCTGAAAAGAAAGTTACGATAGTTGGTCCTAGTACGCTAGCTGCTAATCTGCAGATAATAATCCAAGGCCTGCGCTCAATCCAGATCAATCAAGATACTGAAGTAATTCGTAAAAATATCGAGCAACTTGGCAAGCATCTGGTCGCACACCACGGTTATATGCAGAAACTAGGCGGCTCGCTTGGCACAACCGTAGGCCACTTTAATACGACCTACAAGGAGCTTGGCAAGATCGACAAGGACGTTGTCAAAATCGCCGGCACCAATCCGACCGTCGAGCCGCAGCTGCTGGATCGTCCTAACTTGGACGAAGACTAACCGTTCCTTAACCTGCTTTCAAACTGTTATACTGATTGACAATGGAGTACAGACATCCGGAAATTGCTAACGTTGCCAAGCAGTTAAAAGCCAGACTTAAGCAAACTCAAGACAAAAAAGCAGTTCTGCGGGCTCCTGAACTATTGGCTTTAATTGAGCGGATTAAGACACTGCCGGTCGGCAAACGGGCTACTTTTGGCAAAGAAGTCAATTTGCTTAAGGCCGAACTCGAAAAGCTTGTCCGAGAATCCCTATTCCCTAAACCCTCGACCCTAACCCCTATAGATGTTACGGCTCCGTTTGATACCAATCTGTCAGCCGAAGATCGGCCAAAATTACTGCCGGCCGAAAATGGCAGCCGTCATCCATTAATGACGGAACTTGAATTAATATTAGATATTTTCGCTCGGATGGGTTTTACAGCCGTGGAGTCGCGCGAGCTGGACGATGATTGGCATATGTTCGGTTCACTCAATTTTCCGCCCGGACATCCGGCCCGTGATGATTATGACACCTTTGTAACCGATGAAGAACTGGTGGCGCCGGCCCATACTTCGACTATGCAAAACCGAGTGCTTAAGGCCGGCAAAAAACAACTAGACCAAGGCCAGCCGATCGCAGTTGTTATTCCGGGCCGCACCTTCCGTAACGAGGATGTTGATGCCAGCCACGAGCATACCTTCTATCAATTAGAAGGCGTTTATGTTGCTAAGGGCATACACGCCGGCAACTTGGCTGCCACTATCAAAGCCTGGCTATCAAATTATTACGGTCGCGAAATTGAGATTAAAATCCAACCTTTCTATTTTCCATTTACCGAACCAAGCTTCGAATTTGCTGCCAGCTGCCCTTTTTGTGATAAAAAAGGCTGTTCGGTCTGCAAACACTCCGGCTGGATAGAATTAGGCGGTTGCGGCATGATCCATCCGAATGTCCTAAAAGAAGCCGGCATCGACGCCGTAAAATATAGCGGTTTTGCTTGGGGTTTCGGTATTGATCGCCTAGTGATGTTGAAATATGGTATCGAAGACATCCGTCACTTCCACTCCGGTAATTTAAAATTCTTGAGGCAATTCACATAGGACGTACGTATATGGCGCATAACTTTGTCAAAATCTCCGCTTCGCACTCAACGTACATTCCCGTACGCCTCGTTTGCGATGCTCGGTTTTTCCTCGTTCTGCACTCATATACGAACGTCCTAGGAGATAAAAAATGAGGAAAGAAGCAAGAAGCAAGAAGCAGGAAACTGGAAGCGGGAAGAAGCCGAAAGTTTATCGTTGTCCGATTTGCGGTCTGCATTATTACACACAGCGGCTAGCCAAAGACTGTGAGGCTTATTGTAGCGAACATAATGCCTGCAGCGTTGAACTTATGCGTCATTCGGTAGAGCATCAGCCAAAAGGAATCAGCAGTGAAGATTAGCCTTAACTGGATTAAATCAATTATCGAGCGCGACCAATGCTCGGCCGACCCGACTAAAATCGGTATAGACACATTGGTTGAAAAAATCGGCGCCCAACTTGGTGCCGTCGAAGAAGTTATCGACCTTGGCAAAAAATATGAGGGCATTGTCGTAGCCAAAGTAGAGTCGTGCTTAAAACATCCCAACGCCGACAAACTCAATATCGCCTTAATTGATGATGGTCAAAAAATCAAAACTGTAAAACGTGATAAGCAAGGCTTGGTCCAAGTTGTTCATGGCGCGAAAAATGTGATAGCTGGACAACTGGTAGCTTGGATGCCGCCGGGCGCAACTGTTCCCAGCACCTATGACAAAGATCCATTCATTTTGGAAGCGAAGGAATTACGAGGCGTGGTTAGCCATGGCATGATAGCCAGTGCTAAAGAACTTGGTCTTGGCGACGACCATAGCGGCATACTTGTGATTGATGAATCTGCCAAACCGGGTCAGGCTTTTGCCAAAGTTTTTGGGCTGGATGATTACATCATTGATATTGAGAACAAGATGTTCACCCATCGTCCCGATTTATTCGGTCAACTGGGCATTGCTCGTGAACTAGCCGGTATCCAGAACCACGTTTTTAAAAGCCCGGCTTGGTACAAGGAAAACCCGACTTTATCTAAGCCAAATGGCCGAGCAATTCTTAAACTCTCAATTACCAATCAGAGCCCAAAACTGGTACCGCGGTTTTGTGGTGTAGTTATCAAAGATGTCAAAATCGGCGAGAGTCCGCTATGGCTTAGAACCCGTTTAGCTGCCGTTGGCATTAAATCCATCAATAACATTGTTGACATCACTAATTTTTTAATGATGGAAACCGCCCAACCATTACACGCTTACGATTATGACAAATTGACGAACGGTAATTTAGGGGCAAGGTTAGCCAAAACTGGCGAAGAACTGACGGTTCTAGGTGGTAAAAAAATAAAACTGGCTAAGGAAGACATTGTTATTACCTCTGGTGATAGAGTAGTTGGCCTAGGCGGAGTAATGGGCGGGGCAGACACGGAAGTTAGTAATAATACAACTAAGATTGTTCTTGAAGTGGCTAATTTTGATATGAACAGTGTGCGCAAAACGGCCATGAGGCACGGACTTTTTACCGAAGCTGCCAGCCGCTTTACCAAAAACCAGAGCTCCAAGCAAAACTTGGCCGTGCTGATAAAAGCGATTGATGAAATTAAAAAGCTAGCCGGCGGCCGACAGGCCAGTCAAATTATAGACAAAAAAGTTTCCGATTATGATGAACGAGTAATCCACGTGAACAGTGAATTTGTGAATTCACGGCTCGGCCTTGAACTAAGCCCAGTTACTATCAAAAGCATTTTAGAAAATGTTGAATTTAGTGTGGGTATATCTGATGGCAACCTAAGCATCAAAGTACCATTTTGGCGGACGGACATTGCTATCGCCGAAGATATTGTTGAGGAAGTCGGTCGGCTGTATGGCTATGACCATTTAAAACTCGATTTGCCAGAACGCAGTCTTTCGTCACCGGACAGCAATACCAAACTTGAGCTCAAACAACAAATTCGGCAAATATTATCGACTGCCGGCGCTAATGAAGTTCTTAGTTATAGTTTCGTGCCCAGTTCTTTATTGGAAAAAGTTGGCCAAGACCCAAAAAATTCCTACCACATTCGCAACGCTTTAAGCCCCCAGCTCCAATACTATCGCCAAACTCTAGGGCTGAACTTAATCGAAAAAGTCCACCCCAACATAAAAGCCGGTTATGACAATTTTGCTTTGTTTGAGATCGGCAAATGCTACTTCAAAGGCGAACTCGACAAAGAAGGTTTGCCAAAAGAGCTAGAGCGAATCGCCTTAGTCGTAGCCAATAAAAATAGTAGTGGTTCGTCCTTTTTTGAGGCTAAAAAGTTTTGCGATTATTTATTGAAAGAGCTGGGTATTGATAGTTTCGTATATGAACCGGTTGCAGCGGCTTACAAACCAACCAGGGCCACTTATTACGAACCAAGCCGCTCAGCTCATCTAAAAATTAGCGGTCATATGGCTGGATGGGTGGGCGAATTTAAGCCTCAGGTGAATGCAGAATTTAAATTGCCACAGTTTTGTGCCGGCTTTGATCTGCACGTTGAGGAATTGCTGACCAATGCTTCGGCCAATATTTATCAACCGCTTAATCGTTTTCCCAGCCTTGAGCAGGATTTCTGTTTGCGCTCGGCGACCAAGTATAGCTATGCCGAACTGGAAGATTTTATGCGCCAGCAGCTTGATAAATTGGCCGGTCTCCACGGCATAAATTACGATATTGCCGCCTTGGATATATTCCAAAAACCAGCCGATAAAAATCTTAGACAGACGACTTGGCGAATAACACTCTGGCATCCGGACCGGACATTAACTACCGAGGAAGCCAACAAACTACTTGATATAATTGCCAAAGCTGCCAAAAATAAATTGAAGGCGGAGCGAGTTTAGCAAAATGATGCTACCGAATTTTCGAATAAGATTAACCAAAAGTTTTTTTAAACGTGCCGGTTGGATATTCATAGCCGTGACGTTCCTTGTGACCGGACTTGGCGTTGGTGTAATTGGTTTTTTTCAAGCCACTAATCCCAAGGACAATAATTCGAAGACTAATCAAACCCCCAAACTCAAAGGCACAACAATGCCGGAATTTACGCCTGTCGGCGATGTCAGCGAACTACAAGCCACGGATAAAACCGTCGGTGATGGCCAAACCGCGGCGGAGAATTCAAACGTTATAGTTCAATATATTGGCGCTTTAGCTAGCAACGGAATCATTTTTGACACTTCCCTAGACACAGACCAGCCAGCTGCATTTAATCTGAATGAAGTCATACCTGGTTTTCGGCAAGGCATTATCGGTATGAAGGTTGGCGGTACGCGCCAAATATTGATTCCTTCAGACCTCGGCTATGGCGAGCAGGGGACTACTGGAATACCACCGAATTCTGATTTAGTTTTTACGGTTTCGCTACTTAACGTCAGTAATTAAAATTGTGGAATTCTGGTGCAAAAACCACAATATATAGGGCTATTGCATTTTAGCCAGCCACCATTTAATATCAATGGGCAGACTAAGCAAAGTTAACAAAAAAGGAAATAAGCAATGCCCAAAAAAATCATTATCTATACTACTAACACCTGCTCTTACTGTGGCATGGTGGAGCGTTATTTAGACTCCAAGTCGCTCAAATATGAAATCGTCAATTTGGAGCAGCACCCTGAACGTCAAGCCGAGGCATTGCAAATTAGTGGTTCATTGACCGTGCCAATTACAGTAGTGACTCAACAGGATGACAGCCAGCAGGTTGTAGTTGGTTACAATCTAACCCAACTTGCTCCAGCGGTAACCTAGAAAAAATTTTTCATTTGCCTAATTATTTTTCATTTGGCATTTTCAAAAACTGTCTTGGTAAATGTACAATGATAAATAATTGTGAATTGGGAAATGCTTAATGGTAAATAAAGTAGTTCATGATTTAGTTATAATCGGCGCTGGACCAGCTGCCCTCTCGGCAGCGCTTTATACATCACGTGAGGACATTGATACAGTATTATTTGAGAAAGGCGCCATTGGCGGGCTGGCGGCCGTCACCGAGTGGGTTGATAACTACCCTGGCTTCGCCAAAGGCGTGGCTGGGCTGGAACTGGCCGATCAAATGCGTCTGCAGGCCGAACGCTTTGGTGCCAAGATTGAGCTTGGCGAAGTTTTATCCATCCATGATGAAGGCGAGCTTAAGAAATTAGCCACCACCAGTGGCAACATTTACGCCAAGACGGTTTTAATTACAACCGGTAGTGATTATAAAAAAGTTAATGTGCCGGGCGAGCAAGAATACTATGCTCGCGGCGTCCACTATTGTGCTACCTGCGACGGTGCTTTTTATCGGGACAAAAAACTGGTGGTAGTTGGCGGCGGTAATTCGGCCGCCCAGGAATCTCTGTTTTTAATGCGGTTCGCCAGTCACATCGATATGTTGGTGCGTAGTACGCTCAAAGCCAGTGATGTCCTTATCAAAGAGCTGGAAAAACACAAGGATAAAATTACTATTCATTTAGGCGTCACCACCGATGAAATTGTTGGCGAGGACGGCAAAGTTACCAAAGTAATTGGGGCGGATAGCAAAACCGGTCAAAAAGTTGAGTTTCCGACTGACGGGGTATTTGTTTTTGTGGGGTTGAAACCTAACACAGACTTTCTTAAAGACACCGATATCGAACTTGACGAGCGAGGCTTTATTAAGACGGATCAGCATTTGATGACCAAGATACGCGGCGTGTTCGCAGCCGGCGATGTCCGCTCCGGCGCGACCTTGCAAATTGCCAGTGCTAGCGGCGAGGGCGCCACGGCGGCGCTGATGA
Organism: Candidatus Saccharibacteria bacterium RIFCSPHIGHO2_12_FULL_47_16b; assembly: GCA_001790525.1. Classification (GTDB taxonomy): domain Bacteria; phylum Patescibacteriota; class Saccharimonadia; order Saccharimonadales; family UBA10212; genus UBA10212. The sequence goes on along the minus strand of MGCU01000019.1, from coordinate 48,405 downwards.
TTCGGGAGTATTTAGACGCGATGAAGCGCGGCCCAATGCCGGAAGTCGTCGGCCACCCAACGCTTTATTGAGACTTCTCGCTTAGCAGAGCTAGTTTATCCGGACGGTCAGTAATTACATCGATGTTGGGATATAAGAAAATTAAAATCCTAACAAACCAAGGCCAAGTTAGTAGAAACGAAGCATAATTTTGATAAACCAAAATTTGTAAACCCAGTCTTCTAGCTACCCAGTACGTTAGAGGGTTAAGTAAATATAAAACTAAGCCGATGTGGGATAGCCCCATCTTTTTAGCCAGCCGAATCGTTTTAAATGGACGTTTGTACGCTTGAAGAGACAAATTGAGATTCGGATAACTTTTTTTAACTATTGCCAGAGCTTCAGGCAGTAATGAATTTACCAGCCAAACATTTTTATAGCCTTTGTTTTTTAGGGCTTCGACAAATATGTTAGCTGCGCCGAGATTTTTTATATCGACCATCACCTGTTTTTTGCCAATTACATCCATAACTTCATCAAAAATAGGTATTTGCTCGCCGTCTTTGTTTTTATATTTTTGTAATTCTCTCCATGATAAATCATCAATCGGTCGAGTGATTCCAAAAACTTTCTTTGGAGAACCCATACTATGGCAGACTATTAAATGATCATCATTGGTGGCCTGAATGTCGAATTCAATTATGTCTGCGCCTGACTCCAGAGCTGCTCTGAACAAATCTAAGCTGTTTTCGATAAAAAGACCGCGGGCGCCGCGGTGACCGATAACTAACATATTTCTTATAGTACAATAATGAGTAGTGAAATATGCAAACTCTAAATTCTAAATCCGAAAACCTAAACAAATCCCAAGTTCCAAATTCTAGATTACAAGGTTTAGAGTTTAGAACTTCGAGCTTCGTGCTTGAAGCGACTAAAAGGAGTACTTGATGCCTGATTTTAACAAGGTTTTGGAACCCGGCGATTACCAGCAAGGCTTGGTGAATACCGTCGTAGAAATTCCTAAGGGCTCAACCAATAAAATCGAGTGGGACCGTGAGCGCGCCGCTTTTGTCTTAGACCGGGTTGAACCTTCGATTTTTCCAAAACCGGCCAACTACGGTTTTATCCCACAGACACTCGATGAAGATGGTGATGAACTTGACAGCTTAATCGTGACTAAAAATGCTCTGGAAACAGGCGTTTGGTTGGAGGCTAGAATTATTGGTATTTTGAACTTTCAAGATGAGAAGGGCATGGATCACAAAATTGTCGTCGTGCCGGCCGATGATAGAAACAGTGGTGATGCTATTAAAACACTTGATGATTTGCCCAAACGATGGAAAGAAAAGGTCGAACATCACTTCAATCACTACAAAGATCTTTACGTGCCGGGTAAGGCTAAGGTTTTAGGTTGGGGTAATGTTGAAGAAGCTAAAAAAATCATCGCCGAGTGCATTGAACGCGCTAAGACCTAATCGATGAAAAAAACCGCGCCTAAAGATGCCGTGCTTATTCCGAAGCAGGCCAAGCAAGTATTTGCCGGTCAGATTTTTGATGTTTATCAATGGCCGCAGAAAATGTTTGACGGCAGCAGTGCAACATTCGAAATGCTCAAACGGCCGGACACAGTCATCGCTATTTGCATTGTTGAAGATCGAATTTTAGTAATTGATTATGAACAGCCCAATGTTGGTGAAAGAGTGGCTTTTCCGGCCGGCCGAGTTGATGAGTCCGATAGCTCAACACTCGAGGCTACCAAGCGCGAAGTCAAAGAAGAAACCGGCTATCAATTTAGTGACTGGCGACTGGTTTACGTTTATCAGCCGCACGTTAAACTGGAATGGTTTGTTTATTTTTATTTAGCCTTGGACGGGCAGAAAAAGACTGAACCAAAACTGGATTCCGGCGAGAAAATCACTGTTCGTTTGGTTAGCTTTGATGAGCTTAAAAGTCTGGTGCAAAGCGGGGCAGGCTTTCTTAAATCTTCTAAAGAGATATTTGAGAATGTTAATTCCTTGGGCGAGCTAAAAAATCTACCGGAATTTGACGGTCAAGAAGTTGATCGCTAACAAAAATCTTGGCAGGCGCAACTTAAGCAGTATATAATCAAGCCACATGATAAAAGTGGGCACCGATGACCCCGATTAGAAATGACTTTCTTGCGAAAATTTCTGATTCGCTAACTGCGAATCAGATTTCTAACGGGGTTTATCCCGTTAGACCTCACCTAAAAGCTGGCGGTTGTTTATTGGCACCAGAAAACGTGATTAACTTCAATGTAAAACTAATTATGATGATGAAGGCTGAGGTCTAATCGGGATGAAGACCAAAATTGGTATTAATGGCTTTGGCCGAGTCGGTCGTTGTGCCTTTAAGATAGCTTTTGAACGCGATGATATTGAAGTAGCGGCCATCAATGATATTACCGACACCAAGACTTTAGCCCATCTGCTCAAGCACGACAGCAACTACGGCGAATATCAGCGTGAGGTTAGCTTTGACGACCAGAACATCATTGTTGACGGTCAATCAATTCGAGTGCTGGCCGAAAAGGAGCCGTCTAAACTGCCTTGGAAAGATCTGGGAGTAGCTGTCGTCATTGAATCAACTGGTCTATTTGTGGACCCCGAGAAAGCCAAAGCTCACATTGAGGCTGGAGCTAAGAAAGTTATAATTTCGGCCCCGGCCAAAGGCGAAGGCGCGACCACCATTGTTCTAGGTGTCAACGAGGATAAGCTTGAGGGCGCCAGCGATGTCATCGACAACGGCAGCTGTACTACCAATTGTATAACTCCAGTTATAGCCGTGATAGAAGAGAGTTTTGGCATTGAAAAGGCCATGATGACGACCATCCATAGCTACACTGCCGATCAACGACTTCAAGATGCACCGCACAAGGATCTGCGCCGTGCGCGGAATGCGGCCACCAACATTGTGCCGACAACTACTGGTGCCAGCAAAGCTGTAGCCGAGGCCATTCCAGAAATGCAGGGTATCTTTAATGGTCTGGCTATCAGAGTGCCTACGCCAGTTGTTTCATTGGCCGACTTTGTCATAGTCACCAAGCGTGACGTTACTAAAGAAGAGGTTAATGAAGCCTTCAAAAAAGCCGCCGCCGACCCGTACTATCAAGGGATTTTAGCCGTCACCGAAGAGCCGCTAGTTAGTAGCGATTTTATCGGCAACAGCCATTCAGCTATCGTCGATCTAGGATTGACAGATGTCGTTGGCAGCAACTTGCTAAAAGTAGTAGCCTGGTATGACAACGAGTGGGGCTACTCCAACCGATTAGTTGAAGTTGCGGCCGATGCCGCCAAAACGCTTGGCGGGGATTCTGCCGAAGCTGCGGCCGACGAAGATAAGCCAGCTAAGGTAGCGGACGAGCCAGAAGCAAAAGCAACCGAAGAAGAGTTATTGGAGGCTCCGGAAACTGAAGATTTTTTGCCCGAGCCAGAAAAGACCGAGCCCATGCCCGACGCCGAAGTTAAAGAAGAACCGTTGGCCGAAGATGCGCCCTTGCCGTCAAAACCGGAACCACCTAAATCACCGGAGGACGAATTTAAAGACCCGGGCGCCCGACCAAGCAACATTGACGGTTTTCACAAATTCTAGGCATGTCATAATAAAACTATGAAGATTGCGCTAGCGACCGACCATGCTGGTTACGAGCAGCTCAAAGAGCTTAAAAGTTATTTACAGTCCCTTGGTCACGAGTGTGAGGACTTTGGACCAAAACAGTATGATCCGGACGACGATTATCCGGATTTTATTATGCCGGCTGCCAAAGCCGTAGCTGCCGGCCAATGTCAGTTTGGCATTATTCTAGGGCGAAGCGGTCAAGCCGAGGCCATGGCTGCTAATCGAATTAAGGCTGTCCGTTGCGGCCTTTATTATGGCCCGGCTGTGCCAATCGAGGCGGTTGACGCCAGCGGTGAGACCAGTACTGATCCATACGAAGTTATTAAAAAAAGCCGTCAACATAATGATGCCAATATGTTTGCTATAGCGGCCAGCTACGTTAGCGTTGACGAGATGAAAAAAGTTATCAAAGCATGGCTAGAAACACCTTTTTCAAACGAACCGCGCCATATCAGACGACACCAAAAACTTGACGAGGCCTAAAAATGACTACGTCATTTCAAATTTTAATTCCTAAGTCCGAATTTCTAAACAAATCCCAAGTTCTAAATCCCAAATTTCAAACCTTAGAATTTAGAATTTCGAACTTAGAGTTTGGGAGCGACTAAGGGAGCGACATATGCCGATCATCTGCCCGACGATTTTAGCAGACAATACCGAAGACTATGCTTGGCAGATAAAAAAAATTGCTCATGTGGCTCATAGGTTACAAATTGACTTAACCGATGGCGATCTCGCCAAGAGCAAAACCATTAGTCCGACAAAGGCTTGGTGGCCGGCCGGTATGAAGGCTGATATTCATTTGATGTACCGTTATCCGCTCAAAGCTGCTACGGCTGTAATTAAACATCGGCCCAATTTGATTATCGTTCATGCTGAAGCCGAGGGAATATTTGAAGATATTGCCGAACTTTGTGCCGAGCACCAGACCAAAATTGGCGTAGCCCTCTTGGCGTCAACACCGCCAACCGTGATAGAGAGTGTTCTATCAAGGCTGGACCATGTGCTTATTTTTAGCGGTGTTTTTGGCAGCTTCGGTGGCAGAGCTAATTTTAGCTTGTTAGAGAAAGTTAAATATCTAAAGAGTCTCAAGCCGGATGTGGAAGTCGGTTGGGATGGCGGGGTGAATGATCAAACCGTGGCCGAATTGGTTTATGGTGGCGTTGATGTTCTAAGCGTTGGCGGCTACATTCAAAATAGCGACAACCCAGCTAAAGCCTTTAAAGTCCTCCAGCGCATCGCCGACGAAACCGGCACAACCTAACGGTTGTAGTCACTAGTCACTAGTCACTAGTCGCAAGTCGCTAGCTTAGAGACTGATGCCTGATGACTGGTGACTAAAAATGCCGCAGGCATTTTTCTGTATAATCATTAGCAAGATGGTTCAGAGGGAATATTCTACTGCCGAACTGCAAAAAATTGCCGAACTAATGCGTGAAGACATTATTAAAATGCTAGAGCGGGCTGGTAGCGGCCATTCGGCTGGCCCCTTAGGTCTAGCCGATATTTTTACAGCCCTTTATTTTTCTGTTTTAACTCATGATCCCAAAAACCCAGATTGGCCGCATCGCGACATTTTAATACTAAGTAACGGTCATTGCGTTCCAGTCCGTTATGCGGCAATGGCTCGAGCCGGCTATTTTCCGCTGGAAGAGTTACAAACCTTAAGGAAATTCGGCTCGCGCCTGCAAGGCCACCCGGAGCGCTTGCGACTGCCTGGCATGGAGACAACCAGTGGTCCTTTGGGCTGCGGGTTATCCCAAGCCAGCGGTATGGCTTTGGCCCTGAAGATGGATAAGATCAGCCATCGGTTTGTATACGTGGTCATGAGCGACGGCGAACAAGACGAAGGCAATACTTGGGAAGCGGCCATGCTAGCCGCCAAATATAAGTTGAGTAATCTCATCGCGATTACCGATCGCAATAATATTCAGATAGACGGTCCAACCGAAACGGTTATGCCGCTAGAAAATCTTAAGCGTAAATGGGAAGCTTTTGGCTGGTATATCATCGAGATTGACGGTAATGATATTGAAGCCGTCATTAATGCCTGTCAGATGGCCAAAGCCGTGGCCAACCAGCCGGTCATGATTTTGGCTCATACCATTCCGGGCAAAGGTATTGATTTTATGGAGTACGACTTTCATTGGCACGGCGAACCGCCATCGCATGCCGAAGCCAAGATGGCGATACATGAACTGCGAACGCTTGGTGGCAAAATAAAAGGCGAGCACCAATGATAATGAACAATAAGCAAAAAACAATAAGCAAAAAACATAAAAGCCTGTTTATTGTTGATTGTTTATTGTTAATTGCATCGAGGGAGCGTCTTGATGCCTGATATGCATCTTAGGCGCGATTGGAAGGTGACCGAGCCCATCCGCAAAGGCTTCGGCCGCGGTCTGCTGCTAGCAGGGCAGCGCTATGACAATGTAGTGGCAGCTTGTGCCGATTTGACCGAATCCACCCAAATGCATCTATTTGCCGAAGCTTTTCCTGACCGCTTTATCGAAGTTGGCGTGGCCGAACAAAATTTAGTGACTGCCGGAGCAGGACTGGCGGCGATGGGCAAAATTCCGTTTGTTTCCAGCTACGCCGCTTTTAGCCCCGGCCGCAACTGGGAACAAATTAGAACCACCATTGCCTTAAATGATCGGCCGGTTAAAATAATTGGCTCGCATGCTGGAGTTAGTGTTGGTCCAGACGGCGCCACGCACCAAATGCTGGAAGACATTGCTTTGATGAGAGTGCTACCGAATATGGTAGTTATTTCTCCTTGCGACAGCATTGAGGCAGCCAAAGCCACTTTAGCCATGGCGGTTGACAGGCGGCCAAATTATCTGCGTTTAGCCCGTGAAGCCACGCCAATAATTACAACTGATAAAACGCCGTTCAAAATTGGTAAGGCTTACGTTTATAAATCTGGTAATGACATTTCGATAACCGCTACCGGCACGATGACTTATCAAGCTCTGGCCGCCGCCAAGCTTTTAACTGCCGACGGTATCAAGGCCGAAGTTGTGCATGTGCCTACCATCAAACCACTGGATGAGGTAACAATCCTAGCCAGCGCCAAAAAAACCGGTTTGGTTATCTCGGTTGAAGAGCACCAAATCGCCGGCGGACTCGGCGGTGCCGTAGCCGAGGTTTTGAGCGAACATTGGCCGACTAGGCTATTTAGAATTGGCATGGCCGACCGCTTTGGCGAGTCCGGCAATCCAGACGAACTGATCAAGCATTTTGGTTTGGACGCTAACCATATTGCCGAAGCCGCCCAGCATATGTTGACGACTCACCGGAAGGCTCGCACTGATGGCTAATTTGACAAAAATTAAAAAAGACTGCCGGGCCGCCCGGGATGCTTTGGCCCGGGCTCGGAAAGGACATTACGCGCTGGGCGCTTTTAATTTGGATAATCAAGAAACTCTGGTAGCGGTAGTCAAAGCGGCTCTAGCCAAAAAAGCGTCGGTGCTGGTCGAGGTTAGTCAAGGCGAAGTTGAGGCCATTGGGCTTAACAATGTTCGCGACCTAGTTGATAACTACAAAGCTGATTATGACATTGAAATGTATATTAATTTGGATCACAGCCCAAGCGTCGAAGCCGCCATCGCTGGTATTGAGGCCGGTTTTGAATGCATTCACATTGATATTTCGCAAGCTAAGCATAGCGCTACGCGGGCCGAAATTATTGCCGGCACCAAGCAGGTTGTGGCAGCCGCAAAGAAAACCGGCGCGCTGGTTGAAGCCGAGGAGCACTATTTTATGGGTTCGTCTAATGTCCATACCGAAAAAATTGATTATGATGAAGTTAAGAAATTTGAGACCAAACCAGCCGAGGCTGCCGACTTTGTCGCACAAACCGGCATCGACACATTTGCCGCCCAAGTCGGTAACCTACACGGGCTTTATCCAGTACCTAAAAAGTTAAATCTTGATTTATTAAAACAAATTCGGCAGGCAATTAATTGCCATATCAGTCTGCATGGCGGCAGTGGTACGCCGGCCCATTATTTTGCCGAAGCGGTTAAAATCGGTGTTACCAAAATTAACATCAACAGTGATATGCGAGTGGCTTACCGGCGCACCCTGGAAAAGGTTTTAGCCGAGAATAAAACCGAATACGCCGTGGTTAAATTAATGGGCCAGGTAATTGAGCAAGTTCAAAAAGTTGTGGAAGACAAAATTGATATGTTTAACTCCGCCGGCAAAGCCAAACTTTAGAGGTGTTGCAGCGTCCATAATTTTGACATATGTCAAAATTATGGACGCTGCTTTTTCAGCGCGGATCAAGTTAGTTTAATAATTTTTACAACAGCTTCGGACAATTTATAGATAAGGCTGTGCTAGAATAACCGTAAGTACTATGGCAGAGCAGCAGTTGGATGTCTTATCAGTAGGCGATGTGGTAATTGATGCTTTTATTCGACTTTTACCTGACCAGGAAAAAATTGAATATGGCAAAGACGGCTTGCCCGACCTATCTATTCCTTTTGGTACCAAGATTCCCTACGATTTTGCCGAGATTATTCCGGCTGTTGGTAATGCCAGTAATGCCTCGGTGGCTTTTGCCAAACTTGGCCTAAAGTCAGGACTAGTTAGCAATGTTGGCAGTGACGCTTGGGGTCGCGATATTATCAAAGCCCTGGAGGCTGCCAAGGTTGACAGCCGTTTTGTTCATATCAATCATGGTAAAAAGACCAACTACCATTACGTGCTTTGGTACAAAGATGATCGGACGATTTTGATTAAACATGAGGAATATGACTATCACTGGCCGCGCTTTCGGATTATCGATATTCCAAAATGGATTTATTTTAGTTCTGTCAGTCAGCAGGCCATGGAGTATCACGATGAAATTGCCCATTGGCTGGCAGCTCATCAGTCGGTCAAGCTGGCTTTTCAGCCCGGAACTTTTCAAATTGCCACCGGCCCACGCCGCTTAAAAGACATTTACCAGCGGACCGAGGTTTTGGCGGTTAATCGCGAAGAAGCGGTGACCATCTCTGGCGGCCAGCATGAAGATATTCATGATTTGTTTGATAGACTGCATCAACTTGGCCCGAAGATTGTGGTGATTTCCGATGGTCATGCCGGAGCTTATGCTAGCGATGGAGCCAATCGATACAAAATGCCGATTTATCCCGATCCGGCGCCGCCATATGATAGGACTGGCGCCGGCGATGCTTTTAGCTCAACCTTTGTTGCTGCCATCATGCTAGGAGCCGACATCGAAGGCGCGCTGCTTTGGGCGCCAATTAATTCGATGAGCGTGGTCCAAAGAATCGGCGCTCAAGCTGGTCTTTTAAGGCTTGCCGAAATTGAGCAATATTTAAGAGTAGCACCAAAGAACTACCATCCAAGGAGGCTAACCAATGACCACGCTTAGAAATAACTTTTTATCAAAAATTTCTGACTTGCTTTTAGCGAATCAGATTTCTAACGTGGTCTATCCCGTTAGACCTAAGATTGTTATTACAATCTGCCGCGGAGCGGAGGTCTAACCGGGATGACTCATAAAATAGCTCATATCCTCGGTGACTTAGGCGATAAAGCGGCAGCCGAAATCGCCAAACTGGAAACGGCGCTTGGTTGGCCGAGCGAGGACGTTCGCCTATTGGCTTTAAGCCATAGTCAAGTTCGGCAAAAGCTCAAGCAGCTTAGGCTTGATCCAGATGACACCAGGCCAAAAGAACTCTACCATGCACTAGCAACTCGCTTTAGCACCGACTGCCAAAACCTTGATAAGGCGCTTAAAATCGGGCAGGCAACATATAGCCAAAAAATTCACATCGCCGTAGAACTTGCAAAGCTATGCTTAAAAGGCCAGATGCTTTGGACACTGAAAAATAGTCATATCAAGCAGATGCTAAGGGCCCAGCCGCCAGTCCAGACTAAAAAACTGCTTCAGTTTCGCTCCCTAGAATCAATGCTTAAACGGGCAGACATCAGACTGGTTTTACTAATAGCTGAATTAATCGAATCGCCAACTTGGCAAGCGAAATTTGACAAGCAGCTTAGTCAGTCTATGCCAAGCGATTGGCAGCTTAGCCCGATTACCATAATGGCCTTAAACCTGTCGCCAGAATCCAACCAGACTGTTGTCTCCAATCAGCCGTCTGGCAGTATCGCCGTTTTTTATCACGATCAGCCGACATTAGTTAGTCTGGCTCAGATCCTACAATCAGCCTCGCAGTTAGTTGGAAAAGATATGATGGCCCAACTTGGTACCATTTATCCGCCGGCTGCCTGGTGGGCTGATAATTCACATCTGGTTGCTTGGTTGGACGATCAGCCAGTTTCGCTTAATTTATTTGACGTGGCAGCTTCTTTCCAAGTTCAAGACTATGAAGGCCGATCTTTTGAACACGCCGGCCAGCACCTCTGGCATAAATTACTAGAGCAATATCGAGCTTATTCGTCCGAGCAGATGATTACAGCTGCTAAAAGCATCGGCTTAGACCATAGCCAGCAGTTAGCGCCGCAAATGGCGATTGCCGAGGATGCCGATGTTGTATAGACCTCAATTCATGACCTCATTTCAGCCTCATCGGCAATCTTGTGCCTGCAAGTGCTATACCGCTCGTCGACGTATCAATTCAGATATGCCTCCTCACCTGATAACACTTTCGGCTTCCAATATTGCCGATTCGCTTAACGAAAAAGGTCAATGAAATGAGCTCTAATAGCTATCAATTTTGTATTTCTGGTGCGGCCAAAGGTGAAAGCTATGACGAGGGTAAACAGCTGGCCAGCGCGGCTGGTCGGGCTGTAGCTAAGGCCGGCCACTCGCTGCTTACCGGTGCAACGACTGGCTTACCCGAGGAGGCCGCTATCACCTACAAAAAGGCTGGCGGTCAGATGAGTTTGGGTCTTTCGCCGGCCGCTACCAAAGTGGAGCACGTCATCAAGTATCGTCTGCCAACCAAACCGTTCGATGCCATTTTATACACTGGTCTGCATTACGTTGGCCGCGATTCACTACTGATTAATTCAGCCGATGCGGTCATTAGCATTGGCGGTCGGATGGGAACTTTGCATGAGTTAACTATTGCGCTGGAAACCAAGACACCGATTGGTTTTTTGCAGGGCGCTGGTGGTGTCAGTGCGCAGATTGAGCAGCTGCTCGAGACGCTGCCCAATTTAGATCGAGGTTTGATAATTTTTGAGACTGATGCCGATGAGCTAGTTGCCAAATTAACTCGGTTATTAGACAAAGAACATAAACCTTACCACAAACTGTTTAGCGTCTGACTGATACAATTTAGAGATGGCCAAATTTAAATTGGTATCTGAATATCAGCCGACTGGAGATCAGCCGACCGCGATTGCAAAACTGACGGAAGGCCTTGAAAAGGGTGCCAGAAACCAGGTGCTGCTCGGAGTGACCGGCAGCGGTAAGACCTTCACGATGGCCAACATTATCGCCAAGCGTCAAAAGCCGACGCTGGTTTTAAGCCATAACAAAACTTTGGCCGCCCAGCTCTATAATGAATTTCGTCTGTTTTTTCCGGATAACGCCGTCCATTATTTTGTTAGTTATTTTGACTACTACCAGCCAGAGGCTTATATTCCGCGAACTGACACCTACATCGAAAAGGACAGTGATATTAATGAAGAAATCGACCGCTTGCGCCACGCCGCCACTAATTCCTTGCTGGCCCGACGGGACGTTATTATCGTGGCCAGTGTTTCCTGCATTTATGGCATTGGTTCGGTTGAAGATTATACCTCCATGACGGTTCGGATTAAAAAAGGTGAGCGGCGGCTACGTGATAAATTATTACGCCAACTAACCGATATCCAGTATCGTCGTAACGACATGGCCTTTGAGCGGGGCAACTTTCGGGTTCGCGGCGATGTGGTCGATATTTTTCCGGTCGGCGATGAAGCAGCTTATCGGATTGAGTTTTTTGGCGACGAAATTGAGAAAATCACCTCCATCAATCCCCTTACCGGGGAAGTAGAGAAGATACTTGACTTGTTAAGTATTTATCCGGGCAGCCATTTTGTGACACCCGAAGAAAAACTTGAGAAAGCTCTCGGTAAAATCCAAGCTGAAGCCGATGAACGAATCAGCTGGTTTAAAAAACACGGCAAGCTTTTAGAAGCTCAAAGATTAGCCCAAAGGATTAAGTTCGATTTAGAGATGCTTGAACAAACCGGTTTTGTCAAAGGTATCGAAAACTACAGCCGCTATTTGACCGATCGTGAACCCGGTGAACAACCAGCCACCTTGCTCGATTATTATCCGGATGATTTTTTGATGTTCATTGATGAATCGCATATGTCAATTCCACAAGTTAGAGGTATGTATCATGGCGACCGATCGCGTAAGGAAGTGTTAGTCGAACATGGCTTCCGCTTACCAAGCGCGCTCGATAATCGTCCGTTGACTTTTTCGGAGTTTGAGCGGCAGCTTAACCAAGTTGTTTTTGTTAGCGCCACGCCAGCCGAATACGAACTAAATCGCAGCCCTAAGCCGGTGGAGCAGATTATCCGCCCCACCGGGCTGCTTGACCCTAGAATTGACGTTCGTCCTATCGCCGGCCAAATTGATGACTTAATCAGCGAAATTAAATCAACAGTCGGCAAAGGACAGCGGGTGTTGATTACGACTTTGACCAAACGGATGGCCGAAGACCTAGCCGAATATTTAGGCGAAATTGATATTAAGGTTATGTATCTGCATAGCGAGATCGATACTTTGGAACGAACTGATATTCTGCGAGATTTACGGCTTGGAGTTTATGATGTTTTGGTTGGGATTAATCTGCTGCGCGAAGGAATTGATCTGCCGGAAGTTAGTTTGGTGGCGATACTGGATGCTGATAAAGAAGGTTTTTTGCGCTCAACTCAAGCGCTAATTCAGACAGTCGGTCGGGCAGCCCGTCACCAAGAAGGCCGGGTGATCATGTATGCCGATAGAGTAACCGGCAGCATGCAGCGTGCAATCGGCGAAACCAACCGCCGCCGCCAAGTCCAGCAAAATTACAATCGGAAACATAAGATTACACCCAAAGGCATCAAACGCGAGGTCACCGAAATGTTGCCACGTGTTGTCAAAGAAGAAAAGCCCAAGATTGACCTTAAGAAAATACCGAAAGAAGAATATGATTTTTTGATTCGTGATTTGACGGCTCAAATGGACTTAGCTGCAGCCAACTTGGAGTTTGAGAAAGCCGCGGAATTAAGAGATCTGATAGCCGTGGTTAAAAGTAAACTATAAGAAATTCTTTTTACGGATGCTGGCTTTTAAAATTCCTCAAAAATAATTGACTAACTTAAATTTTAATGAAGTGCGGCTTTAGCTAACTCTGAAACGACAAAGGATTGGCGATCAGCGCCCGGCGTCTCTTGGGAGGAACTTACCCAGAGATTAGCCTCAGATGCCGAAATCGTAATGATTCTGCTGTTATCTGTACCGACTTGCAGTTGTAAATCAGCCAGTCCATGATCTCTTTCAACAAGGCTAATAGCTCGAGGATAAACAAGTTCTGCTGTTGCTAGGTCAGCAAAATGAAAAGACCTATTGGCCATTTTCTTAGGATCGACGTGAATAGTAAAAGGCAATTCTTTTTTCATTGGTCTCAACCGCTCATTTATATAAAACCATAAAATCTCTCTGCCGACAAGCCAGAATATCTTTGCTATACTTATCAGATAGATGAGCAAGCTGACGAGGGACCAGGTCTTAAAATTGGCGCATTTGAGCCGGTTGAAGCTATCTGAAGAGGAAATCGAACGTTTTCGTGAAGAATTGGCCGAAATTCTTGACTATGTCAAACAACTGGAAAATGCCGACACCAAAGGACTAGAACCGACCTATCAAGTGACCGGGCTAAAGAACGTTACGCGGGCTGACAAGCCGCTAGATTATCAGGCAAAGCCGGATGATTTATTAAAGCGGGCCCCGGATACTTTAGATAAACAATTTAAGGTTAAGCGAGTAATCACGTAATCATGGCAGACTGGGAACCAATTTCGGTCATTGCTGATAAAGTCCAAAAAGGTGAACTCAAAGCGGTTGATCTGGTGAAGCGTTCGTTTGACATGATCGGCCGGACAAAAGACTTCGACGCCATTATTTCGGTACCTGAAGCTAGAGCCATCGAACGAGCTAAGGAAATTGACGCTCAAATTGCCAAAGGCCAAAAGGTTGATCGACTGGCCGGCGTGCCATTTGTGGCCAAGGATAATTTTTTGACGTTTAGCGGAAAAACTACTGCCGCTAGCCATATGCTGGAAAATTTCGAAGCGCCATACCAAGCTACGGCTATTAATCGTTTAGAAGTCGAAGGCGCGATTTGCGTCGCCAAATCTAACCTTGACGCCTGGGCTCATGGAAGTAGTACCGAGAACAGTGATTTCTTTGTGACAAAAAATCCGTTTGACAAAACGCGTGTGCCGGGTGGTAGCTCCGGCGGCTCGGCTGCGGCTGTGGCCTTGAAGATTGCTCCGTTTGCACTGGGGACTGATACCGGCGGTTCGATTCGGCTGCCAGCCGCTTTTTGTGGCATCGTTGGCTACAAGCCGACTTACGGTTTAGTTAGTCGTAGTGGCGTGGTGGCTATGGCCTCGAGCACTGACGTGATTGGACCTTTGGCTGCTAGCGTAGCCGAAGCCTCAATTATTCTAGATGTGATGGCTGGTCGCGATGAGCTAGATAGTACGACTATTGAGCGCGATACTGAAGGCTACGATGTTCAAACTTCAAAATTCAAACTTCAGAATGCAAAGATCGGTGTGATTGATGAATATTTGACTGAAGATTTAGAACCGGGAGTCGAAAAACAAGTTGATGCAGTCATCCAAAAATTAAAACAAGCCGGTACTAAAATTGAGCCAATTAGCTTGCCGAGCTTGCCGCTGGCTCTGGCCGTTTATTACATTATTTGTCCAGCCGAGGTCAGCAGTAATTTAGCCCGTTACGACGGCCAGCGCTATGGTTTATTTGCCAAAGACGCCAAAAATCTCGAAGAAAGCTATATGCTAAGCCGCGAGCTCGGCTTTGGCGCCGAAGCTAAACGTCGCATTATGATTGGCTCTCACGTACTCTCCAGTGGTTATTTTGAGGCTTACTATCAAAAAGCTCAAACTGTTCGGACTAAAATTATCAATGAATTTACTAGCGCTTTTAAGAAATTTGATTTTTTGATTGGGCCAACTTCACCAACCACCGCCTTTAAAATTGGCGCCAAAACGAAAGATCCTCTGAAAATGTACCTAAGCGATATTATGACAGTGGCGGCCAATATATCCGGCAATCCGGCAATAAACCTGCCAGCCGGGTTCAGTAACAATCTTCCGGTTGGTCTGCAAATCATTGCGCCAATGCACGCCGATCGGCAGCTTTTGGCATTTGCTAAGTCGGTTGAGGAATTACTAGCATGAAGCTACTTAGCTTACGTGGTCGAGTCAATAAAAAATACTTTCAGGCTAAATGGCTGGAGCTACTGGCTAGAGTTAAGACCTATGAGGGCATGATGCTGGCTATCATCGACGCCGATAGATTACTTGACGAAGCGCTAATCAAAAAACGCTTTAAAGGCAAAACAGCAGGTGAAAGACTAGTTTCCGCTCAAAAGGCCTTAAGTGATAATGATGCGGTTTGGTATGCCCATAAGTTAAGCAATCGTTTAGTTCATGAGCCGCATATTCGATTAAAGAAAGAAGAGGCTAAGAAAGCACTAATTGGTTTTAAGCAGGCCTTAACGGATTTGGGAGCTTTATGAGCAACAGAATTAAGAATCAAGAATTACGAATTAAGAATTTCATAATTCATAATTCATTACTCATTCTTCATAGCTGGAGGCCAGCATGACCAACAGCCAATACGTGCCAACGATTGGGATCGAAACTCATGTGCAGCTTAAGACCAAAACTAAGTTGTTTTCAGCAGTGGGAAATGATGCGCGGCAGGCGCCGCCAAATACTCTCATAAGTCATATTGATGTTGGCTTGCCCGGGGCTTTGCCGGTGCTTAATCAAGCAGCCATTGAGCTTTGTGCGCGTGCAGCCTTAGCCCTTAATACAGACCCACAGAAATTTAGCTGGTTTGAAAGAAAACACTATTTTTATCCGGATTTACCCAAAGGTTATCAAATAACCCAGTATCAAGCGCCAATTATTAAGGGCGGTTTCCTCGAGATTGAGGCAGGTGGCCGAACCAAAAAAATTAAGATTGAGCGGGCCAACCTGGAAGAAGATGCTGGTAAAAATATTCATCCGGCTGGTGCTGACTACACACTGATTGATCTCAATCGAGCTGGTACGCCCTTACTCGAAATTGTTAGCCGACCGGAAATTAATAGTGCCGCCGAAGCCAAGGCGTACGTGCGTGAACTTTGGCTGCTAATGAAGTATGCTGATGTAACCGACGGCGATCTATACCACGGACACATGCGCTTTGACATAAATGTTAGTGTGGCCAGAGCCGGCGATAAGCTAGGTACTAGAAGCGAAATAAAAAACTTAAATAGCTTCCGTAGTGTCGAGGCAGCCGTGGCTTATGAAATCAAAAGACAGATCGAGTTACTGGAAAAAGGCCAAAAAGTTATCCAAGAAACCCGCGGCTGGGATGAAGCCAAGCAAAAAAGTGTCGCCCAGCGCGGCAAAGAAGAAGCCGAAGATTATCGCTATATGCCCGAGCCGGACATCCCGCCCCTCGAACTGACCGATAAGTTTATTGAGGATGTTAAGGCCGAGCTGCCAAAACTGCCGCCACAACTTCGCCGGCAGTTAGATAAGTTGGGCATCGATAAAAAAGTGACCGAAGACATTCTGGATAGACAGTCAATTGTCAAACCAATTCTGGATGTTCTGGCCGCTGGCTCGCCAGCCGATGCCCGGCGGGTGGCCTTTTGGTTAATTCATGCCCAGCCGGCCGAGACTGAAAAAGTTGGTATTGTCGAGCCGGAGATTGATTCTGCTCGATTGATTAGCTTATCTAAAATGGTTGACGGCGGCGAGCTTAGTTCTACGGCCGCCAAAGCAGTTTTTGATGAACTGCTTAGTTCGCCTGAAGATCCTATGACCATCGCCAAAAGACTTAATTTACTACAAGTCACTGATACAGCCGCGATTGAAAAAATCGTCGAGGAGGTTATTACCGAAAATCCCAAAGTCGCCGAAGATATCAAACAAGGCGAAATGAAGGCGATTGGCTTTTTGGTTGGACAGGTGATGACCAAAAGCCAAGGCCAAGCCAATCCCAAAGTTGCCCAAGAATTGATTAAAAAACAACTGGATCTTGTGGAGTAAAATATAGCCATGGCTCAAAAGATTCGAAAAGCGGTGATTGCGGCGGCCGGCTTTGGCACCCGTTTTTTACCCCAAACCAAGGCTATGCCCAAAGAAATGCTGCCAATCGTCGATAAACCAATCATTCAGATTGTAGTTGAAGAGCTAGTCGATGCAGGTATCGAAGATATTATTATAGTTACCGGTTATGGCAAGCGGTCAATCGAGGATCATTTCGATCGGCCCAGCCACGATTTGATTAACAATCTGAAGTTTGGCGGTAAAGACGCCCAAATTGAAGATGTCGAAAAAATAGCCAACTTAGCTAACTTTATTTACGTTCGTCAAAAAGGCCCGCAAGGTAATGGCACGCCGCTATTAAATGCCGGCGATCTAATTAATAACGAGCCGTTTATTTATGCCTTTGCTGACGATTTTGTTAAAGCCGAGCCCAGCCGCTTTAAGCAGCTTTTAGAGGTCTATGAACAATATGGCGGCAGCGTTCTGGGCTGTGTGCGGGCCAAAGCCGACGACGATTACAAGCGTTATGGCTTTGTTGGCGGAAAGGCAATTAACGAGCGACTCATAAAGGTCGATTCAATTGTTGAAAAACCGGGCAAAGCAGCCGCGCCTTCGGATTTCGCCACCGTCAGCGGTTACATTTTGGAACCGACTATAATTACATACCTGCAAAAACAATTGGCAAGCTGGCCCAAAGACCAAGAGTTTATCCAGCAAGTCTCAATGCAAAACATGATTAAAGACGGCCATAACTTTTACGCCTTAGAAATCGCCAACGGTAAGTACTACGACACCGGCAACAAATTGGAATACTTAAAGACGGTAGTTGATTTTGCGCTTGATCATCCGGAAGTTAAAGACGACTTTGCCAGATATTTGCGAAGCCTACAACTCTAACAGGACCCACGCACCGCGCCAGTTTCAGCCAAGCCAAGCTCGGCTTGGACTGGCGCTCTTGGCACTGGAGCACGATTTTTGCCTACGGTGCTCACTCAACGTACCTTCCTGTACGCCTCCTTCCACTCCTCGGCAAGAAATCGCACCCAGCACTCAAGTGCGTAACTCCTGTATATATGGTATAGTAATCATAGTATGGACACAGCGGCTGAAGTTTTGTTAATTATAGTTAGTTCGGTTTTGGCGGTATTTTTAATTGTCTTTACTATCGCTTTGATTTACATAATCCGCCTGATGCGCCGAGCCGAACAAGTTGCCGACAGCATGGAATCGGCCGCCTCGGCTGTTAGAAAGGGCGCGGCGGTCATGCCTTTTATTCGGCTAATATCTGCTATTGTAAATAGGAAAAGGAAGGGGAAGGTCAAGAATGAAAAATAGTCGAAAATTTGCGCTAGGAGCAATGTTGGCCGGCGCTGCTGGCTTCATCACCGGTATTTTAACGGCTCCTAAAAGCGGCAAAGAAACTCGTAAAGAGCTAGCCGAAAAGACCGATGAGTTAAAAGAGCAGACGGCGGCTGATTTAAAGAAAGCTACTGATGAACTGTCCGACATGATAAAAGCCGCCAAAGACAAATCTTTAGCTTTAAGCGCCCAAGCTCGCAGCGAATTCAATGAGGCGGTGATTAGAGCTAAAGATGCCCGCAATAAAGCTGTGCATGTCTTTAAGGCCTTCAAGAGCGGCAGTTCCGAAGATCGACAGCTGAACTCGGCTATTAAACAAGTCAAGTTAGCCCGTAAGAATTTAGCTAAATATCTCAAAAAATAAGATCCGTTTTCTGTTTTCAGTTTTCAATGTAAATTGTTAACGGTAAACACACGGTAAACGGTAAATCGTAAATTGTAAACTTTAATCCGTGGACCTCTGTAATTAAGGTATAATATTAGGACGATATGAGGGTTAGTTCGGCTTTTAGTCCGAGTGATTTTGTTCATCTGCATACCCACACGCAGTACTCACTACTTGATGGCTTAACCAAAGTGCCGGCTTTAGTTAACCGAGTTGCGGAACTTGGTATGGAAGCGGTAGCTATAACTGACCATGGCACGTTATCTGGCGCGATTGAATTTTATAAACAGGCCAAAAATAGAGGTCTAAAGTCAATCATCGGCATGGAGGCCTATATTGCTCCGCGTAGCTACAAAGATAAAGACCCAACTCGCGATCGGCAATACTACCATTTGACGATGTTGGCCGAAAACGAGGATGGCTACCAAAATCTAATGCAGCTTTCCTCAATTGCCAATTTAGAAGGTTATTATTATCGACCGCGGATTGACCGTAAAATGATTGCCAAGTATAGCAGCGGCATAATCGTCTTATCTGGCTGCATGGGTAGCGAAGTTTCCGATGCCCTGCGCCAAGGTCAATATGACCAGGCTAAAGCCATTGCTAGATGGTACAAAAAAATTTTTGGCGATCGTTACTATATTGAAATTTTGGATCATGGCCACAGCAGTCATCCATCGGCCTGGGCCGAGCAACAAAAGGTCAATGACTTGTTGCTTAAGTTAGCCAAAGAGCTGAAGATTGAAGCTGTCGTAACTTGCGACGCTCATTATTTGAAAACCGAAGACCAGGAAGCCCACGAGGTTCTACTTTGCATTCAAACTGGCGCCTACCTAGATGATAAAGAGCGGTTTTCACTAGCCGATTTTGAGCTGTTTGTAACTGATCCAAAAGATATTATTGAACGCTGGCAGACTACACACCCAGAACTGATAGCTAACACTAAAGCTATAGCAGAAAGATGCAACGTCGAAATTAAACTTGGTGAAATTTTGATACCCAAATTCCTGACACCCAAAGGCGAGACCGAAAAAACGCTTTTGGAAAAGCAGGTTTGGCAAGGCTTGGCTTGGCGCTATGGTGGTGTGGCTCGTGACAAAGCCGCCAAATTAACGGTTGCCAAAACCAAAAAATTACTCAAACCTGAAGTTATCAAACGAGCCGAGTTTGAACTTGGCGTGGTTAATAAAATGGGCTTTAATGGCTACTTTTTAATCGTGGCTGATTTTATTAACTGGGGCAAAGACCGAGATATTGTCTTTGGTCCCGGCCGGGGCAGTGCGGCTAGCTCAATTATGGCCTACGGCCTGCGCATCACCGAAATTGATCCGCTGGAGTATGATTTGTTGTTCGAGCGCTTCTTAAACCCAGACCGCATTAGCATGCCGGATATGGACATTGACATTCAGGATAACCGCCGTGACGAAGTGATTAATTACTGTATTGACAAGTTCGGCCGCGACCGAGTGGCTAATATTGTTACCTTTGGCCGGATGGCAGCTCGTAACTCGGTTCGTGATGTCGCCCGGGTCCTGCAAGTTGCTTATGCTGAAGCCGATAGGTTGGCCAAAATGATACCACCACCAGTTCAAGGCCGGCACACGCCGCTAAGCCAGCACCTCGAGCAGGTACCGGAACTGATGGCCGAATATAGCTCCAACCCGCAAGCCGTTCGGGTTTTCGATTTAGCTATGAAGCTAGAAGGCACCATCCGTTCTCACGGCGTTCACGCCGCCGGCGTAGTTATTGCGCCTGACGAGATTGTCAAGTTCGTGCCCTTGGAAATGGCCCAAAAGGGCGTTATTGCTACCCAGTATTCAATGTATCCGGTTGAAGACCTAGGCTTACTTAAAATTGATTTTTTGGGATTATCTAACCTGACCATCATTAAAAATACGCTGCGGATTGTTAAAAAGGTCTATGGCCAAGAGGTTGACATTAGCCAGATCCCGCTAAATGATAAAAAAACTTTCGAGCTACTCAAGGCCGGCGAGACAACTGGCGTTTTTCAGTTGGAATCGGACGGCATGCGCCGCTACTTAAAACAGCTTAAGCCGACTGTTTTTGAGGATATTATCGCTATGGTGGCGCTTTATCGGCCGGGTCCGATGCAGTGGATTGAAGATTTTATTGCCCGCAAACACGGTCACCGCCAAGCCAAGTATCTACATCCTCTCATGAAACAAGCTTTGGAAAACACTTACGGCGTAATCGTCTATCAGGAACAAGTCATGCAGATATCAAAAGAACTATGCGGCTTTAGCGGCGGTCAAGCTGACACTTTACGAAAAGCCATCGGCAAAAAAGACCCAGAGGTAATGGCTAAGCTAAAAGCTGATTTCATTGAAGGGGCTATTAAAAAATCAGGCGTCAGCCGCCGGTTAATGGAAAAATTCTGGAAACAATTAGAGGACTTTGCGGCCTATTGTTTTAATAAAGTGCACTCCGCCTGCTACGGCCTAATCGCCTATCAGACGGCTTATCTTAAGGCCAACTGGCCGGCAGCCTTTATGGCGGCTTTAATGACCAGTGATTACGATGATATTGATCGACTGGCAATTGAAATTACCGAGTGTCGCAACCGCGGCATTGAAGTACTTCAACCAGACGTAAATGAATCCTTTCATGAATTTGCGGTCGTTCCCGGTAAAGACCAAATCCGCTTCGGTTTGGACGCTATCAAGAATGTTGGTCACGGGACAGTCGAGGAAATCCTGCGAGCCCGCCAAAGTTTAGGTGGCCGCTTTAGCTCAATTGAAGATTTTTGCAGAAGCGTTGATCCGCACATTGTTAATCGCAAAGGCTTAGATAGTTTAATCAAAGCCGGCGCGCTGGATAGCTTGGCCGATCGCAGCCAGCTAATCTATAACCTTGATAATATTTTAGCTTTGTCGGCGCGTTTGCATCGGGCGGCGGCCAGCGGCCAAGTCGATCTATTTGATAATGGTCAGATTGAATCACTAATGCCGAGCTTTAGCCTGCAAACCGACGTGCCTCAACTTAAGCCGCGCGATCAGCTTAACTGGGAAAGGGAACTGCTAGGAATTTATCTAAGTAGCCACCCGCTCAAAGATTACGAGAAGTTTCTTTTAGGTAATACAATCGCCATTGCCGAGCTGGAGCCAAATTTAGACGGTTCGTCGATTACGGTTGGTGGCATTGTTAATGGCCTGCGCGAGATTGTTACTCGCTCCGGTGCTAAGATGGCCTTTGTTAGAATAGCTGATATTTCCGGCGAAATTGAGCTGATAGTTTTCCCAAAGATCCTGAAACAACTGCCAACCGAACTTAAATTCGATCAAGTTGTTTTAGTCAAAGGCCGAATTGATAACAGCTCCAGAATGGGGGCGGGCGAGCTAAAAATTATCGTCGAGGAAATCAAGGAAGTCTCGGCCGATGAGGCCAAAGACTCCAAGCCATCCGCTAAGAAAAAGAATTCGGCTAAGCCAACGCCTGTAGCCAATCAGCCCAAGGCAAAGCTGTATATTCGGGTGTTAGACAGCGAAGACCACGGTCGCCTGTCCGCCCTAAAAGCCAAACTCGATGTTCACAGCGGTGATACCGAGGTGATTATTGTTACCGGTCCGAGCGAAAAAAAGCAGGCCATCAAATTGCCCCAAGCTGTTGAGGTTAATGAGCAGTCCTTAAGGGACCTGGCTGCCATCTTTGGTTCCACCAACGTTATCGTAAAATAGTAATTAGCAGCTAGAAAGTAGCAAATGGCAAGAATTGAAGTTGGAAAGCTAGTTACTAATTCCTAGTTTCTAACTGCTGCTTAGTGTATTAGTCCGGTGGTTTGGGTTAGAAGATAGCCGATAGCGGCAATTACTAAAAGCCCTAGGTCAAAAAGCGGATGTCTGAAGAAGAATTTTTCGCCTTGTTTGACGGCTCGTCTAAAAGAGCGAACGTGACGAGATAACCAGAAGAAAATAGCTGCCAGCAAGCTAGCCACAGCTAGATTGGTGGCTACGCCAGCGACCGGCAAGTTGGCAAAGGCAAGTTGAGCTGCAGTTGTTTCTGATGAAACTTGAGCGCCTTTGACTAAACTGATTTTTGGCCCAGCTAATTGATTAGGTTGGGCATAAAAGGCTACAACGACAGTCATCGGACCGCCGCCGGCGGAAGAATAATTTTGGCTCTCGGCGACGCCAAAGCCAACCTCACTAAAGCCGGGATCGAGAATGTTATCGCGATGAGCTACGCTGGCCATCCAACCAGCTACAGTTGAAGTCTCGTCGTTAAAGCCGGCGGCCAAATTCTCTCCGAGTTTGTTGTAGCCGTATGACTGCCTGGCCACAAATAGCCACGGCGGGCTGCCATCAGGCGTATCATGACTCCAGTAATTGCGGCTAACCATATCATCAGCCTTGGTTTGGGCGGCAGCAGCCAGCTTGGCGCTGAATCGCAAAGTTGGCAGTTGGGCTTGCTGACGTTCTAGGTTGGTTTGGGCTATCAGTCTGTTAGGTTGCATGGTGTCTGCATAAGACAAGGTTGTTGCCAAAGGCTGACTTGCGGCTTGCGGCAAGGCTGAATTTCGTAGACCCAAACCCAAAAATAGACCGATTATTAGGATAAGTGGCAGGTACGGCCAATAAACTTGATGAAAGGCTCTTTTGGAAACACCCCTTGGCCTGTAAGGATGGTAGTGGGAATGGGGTTGATAGGTTTTTATTTTAGCCGGCATCTTGCTTATGATTATAAACAATAAACAATAAACAAAAAACATTTATCTATAAAAGGCAAAAAATCAAAGATCCGGTTTATTATTTATTGCTGATTGTTGATTGCTATTTGTAGCGCAAATGGTAGAGCGCTATGGCCGCCGCGACGGCAACGTTAAATGATTCTTTTTGGCCGAGCATGGGAATCATTAGGGCGTCGTCGCATAAAGCAATAATTTCGGCGACTAAGCCTGTTGTTTCAGTGCCAACTAAAAGAGCCATGGCCGAGTCTGAATGGTATTTGCTTATGTCTAAGGCTCCGGCGGTTTGCTCAAGGGCGGCGACTGTAAAACCCTTGAGTTTTAAATCTTTGATTAATTTTTTGACATTGGACGTATGTTGCCATTTGACTGTTTTTTCAGCGCCAAGCGCGGTTTTATGAATCCGGCGGCCAGTTGATTGTCTGATGTGGGGCAAGCGCTTATCATTGACGGCCGGTGGGTACGGCGTATAGCCAGTCAGGTAAACCTCTTCAATCCCAAGACCATCGGCGGTTCTTAGCATTGAACCGACGTTATGGGCCGAACGGACGTTATGAATAATTAAAACCAGCTTAGTCATGGTTCTAGCTTAAAGCAAAAAAGTCAAAAGCTTAAAGCTTTGAGGTTTTTATAAGCGTAAGCATATAATAGTGCTATGCCTGTTGATCAACGAACCAAAGATGAGCAGCTGACCCAGCGCCGGGCGCATCTGTTGGGTTTAAACTATGCCGATACCCGTCAGCTAACTAAACAACTTTATAAAGACATTTTGCCTGTCAAAGAGATGTACGAGCTAAAGGTTATTCCGCTTTACGGAGATGAGCATCATATCCGTTTTGGCATAACCACTACGACTGCTCAACAGACAATCGATAAATTACGCGATCGCTTTTCCGATTTTCGAACGGATTTCTTTATCATTTCTGAAGCCGGCTATCGCGAGTACATGTTGCTATATGATCCGCCCAAAAAGGTTGAATATCAGAACATTTCCATCAGTCCAGTCGAAACTACTGATATTGTGGCCGACGTCAGCGCCACGCTAGAAAAGGTCCGGCCGGATGACATGCTGGCCTATCTTGTCCAGCAGGCTTTTCGTTTGAAGGCCAGTGATATCCATTTAGAGTGCCAGCGCCAAAATGTCAGAATTCGTTTTCGGGTGGATGGCGTTTTACACCCGGTAGCTTATCTTGCCTATGAAAAATACCGCCATCTTTTGTCAGTTGTGGCCAGCGCGGCCGATGTTTCAACCGACGCGGCCGAGGCTCAATCTGGCCATATTAGCCGTACTTATAAACTGGCTACCGACCAGGAGGTTACTCTCAACTTGAGGGTTGAGACTATTCCTACCGTCTATGGCATGGATGTGGTCATGCGCCTGTTTAATCTCAAACTTGACTATTTTGTCTTAGCTAATCTTGGTCTAAGTGAGCAAGAGTCCGTCATTGTTAATGATATTATTCAACATCCAACCGGCATGGTACTGGTGGTTGGACCGACTGGCTCGGGGAAGACCACCACGCTTTATGCGCTGATTAACACCCTCAATCAACCGGAGCGGAAAATTATCACCTTGGAAGACCCAGTTGAATATAATATGCCCGGCGTCACCCAAATTCCGGTCCACGGCGAACTGGAAGGCCAAAGTTTTGCCGAGAAACTACGAGCCGTTTTGAGGCTGGACCCGGATGTAGTCATGGTCGGCGAGATTCGCGACCAAGATACCGCTAAAACGGCCCTGCAAGGCGCTTTGACCGGCCATTTAGTAATGAGTACTTTCCACGCTGCCAGCGCCGCTGCCGCCTTAACCCGAATGCTCGATATGGTGGGTATTAATCCACTGTTTGCCAGCGCCATGCGCTTGATTATGGCTCAACGTTTGGTCAGGCGTTTGGACGATGCGACCAAGCAACCCTACGTTCCCGATGAGGCTCTAAAGGCTCAACTTAAGAAAGTTATTGATAGTTTGCCACCGGATATTGAAAGACCAGACATCAATCGTCTGACCCTATATAGGCCGGGCAAGTCGGCCGAGAATCCATTTGGCTTTTCCGGCCAGCTAGCCTTGCGTGAACAGTTGATTATGACGCCCGGCGTACGTGATATGCTCAAACTGCCGGCCAATCAAATAACTACCGAAGCGCTGGAGGCAAAGGCTGTCGCAGAAGGTATGCGGACTATGCTGCAAGACGGTGTATTAAAAGCTGCGGCCGGGCTAACTGCTATCGAAGAAATTTACAGGGTTGTTGAGTAAAAGATTTGCGATTTACAATCTATTAGCGTAACTTAAAGCCTATGGAAAATCCGATTCAACTTATCGAGCAGGGCCTAAAGCGGAAGTCGACAGTCGATGTACGGTCCGGCGATACAGTTAGAGTGCATCAAAAGGTGCTGGAGGCGGGTAAAACTCGGGTTCAGGTCTTTGAAGGCACTGTTATTAGGACCAAACGAATGGCCAGTTCAACCGCTAACTTTACAGTTCGACGAATTGCCAGCGGTGTGGGCGTTGAAAAAACCTATCTTCTTCATTCACCAAGCGTAACCAAGATTGAAGTTACTAAAAGAAGCAAAGTTCGCCGTAATTACCTTAGTTATATGCGTGGCTTACGCGGCAAAGGTGCTAGACTGACGGGCGTTAAGTTTGACCGTGAGGCTGTTGGCACTATCGAGGATGAAGCTGCCACTACTGAAGAGACTAAAATTAAGGAAGAACAAGCCAAAGCCCATAAAGAAGCCGAAGCGGCCAAAGCCGAAGAAGAAGCCAAACGTGAAGCTAAAGTTAAAGAATTGCTGTCTAAGCACGAACCAACTTCTACCCCCGAAGAGTCACTTGAACCCTTAAAAGCCGAAGCCGACAAAATTGAAGAACAGCCGAAAGAAAAAGCTGCCGCCCAAGGTCCAGCCGAGCCTCAAAACAAAGAAAAATAATTGCCAAGTAGACAAAATAACAATAGACCCTAATCCCTAAACCCTATACCCTAATAATTATGATTGGCGTCGACGAGGTGGGCAGAGGATCATTAGCTGGTCCGCTACTGGTTGTAGCCACCCGCCAAACCGGCGAGCTGCCCGACGGCCTGACAGATTCTAAACTTCTGACGCGAGTTCAAAGAGAAACCATATTCGAACCTCTAACTTCCAACTTCCAATTCGGCGAGGGTTGGGTCAAAGCCGTGGAGATTGATCGCCTGGGGCTAACCGGCGCCCAAAAGCTCGGCTTAAAACGAGCTCTGCGGTCATTAAAAGTTAACTATCAAGATGAAATTATCATGGACGGGCCAATAAATTATTTTTCGCGGCGCTACAAACGAATCCAGTGTCTGATTGATGCTGACTTGAAAGTTCCAATCGTTTCGGCCGCCTCAATTTATGCCAAGGTGCTGCGCGATCGCTTTATGATCGAACTTGGCAAACGTCATCCGCGATACGGCTTTGAATCGCATGTTGGCTATGCTACCCCCGAGCACCTTCAGGCGCTAGATCGGTTTGGGGCACTCAAACGAATCCATCGCCAATTGTTTGAACCGATCTATCGTCTGTACGAGTTGGAGCTATGGCAAAATTAACAACTGGTTCAAGAGCCGAAGCAGCTGTCGCCGAACATTTGAAGAAGGATGGTTTTAATATCCTTAATCGCAACTGGAAAACCAAAGTTTGTGAGCTAGACATCGTCGCTCGTAAAAAAGACGTGATATATTTTGTCGAGGTCAAATACCGGCAGGCCGATGATCAAGGCGGCGGTCTTGAACATATCACACCACACAAACTAAACCAGCTAAAATTTGCGGCTAGGATTTGGAATCAAGACCATAATTACGATGGCGACTATCGAATAATCGGCGCCGAAGTTTCAGGCTCTAACTTTAGCGAAATTAACCTAGTTGAAATCGACTAGGTAAGGTCCGACCTTGTAAAAATAGAGGTAAAATCTAGTGATTTTGCATAAAATCACTTTGCTTTTTACAAGGTCGGACCTTCAGTAAAACGAGCTAGCCATTTTTTAGTGGTGGCTTCGTTATATTTACGCCAGGCAATCCGCGCCTCGATCTCTTCAATGCCAAGGCTTATAGCTCGTTCCAGCGCCAGTACTTTTAATTTCGGCTCAAAGAATCTTTTGTAATTTACTAGCTCATTTGGTCGCGATAAAACAGCTGCGGCGTACTTAGGAAAAGTGCTATAACTTTTATCGCCGGCAAAGTTAACTTCAATAAAATCCCAATTATCAACTAACCACCGCCAAGTTAAGTCTCGGGCATAATAATTGCTTAGCAGACTTATAAACCAGCTAGTTGTGTCTTGCCGTCTGACATCATCGGTTGTCATCATGCTTAGAAGCGTTTTGATTTGGTTATCATTTCTAGTGGATGAGAGTGCGCCAGCAATTTCGTTCTTTTCATCAGCATTTTCTAGAGCCTTATAAATCTTTACCAGCTTATTAAAATCAGCTGACGAACCAAATCTGGCAGTGATGTAATAAACAACATCTCTAATGTCGGCCGCTAGATCAGACGGTTTCTGAAAGGCGGCAAAACGTTTATGGCCTTCGAGTAGGACATCGGCTACCTCGGCGCTGGCGGCTAATGACAAAGCCAGACTTCTTAGTCGTTTAGTTTGAGCCGTTTCTGGTTGCCGACCTTCGAAGCCAAGTTGCTTAACCAGACTATCTACCAGGCCGGCAATATAGAAATTGAGATTTTGCTCATCCGACTTTTGACCAATAATCAGTCTCTTGGCATCACCAAGTACAGCCGACATAACATTCCAAACAGGTTCTTCAACTTCAGATTGGTAAGCCAAAAGTAACTCTAGATTGTCAGCATTTTGAACAATCAGGGCCTTTTCCAATAAGTTATAGGCGGTTACTAGTTGCAGCCGGTTGACGATACTAAGTGATTTTTTGGATACAGCTTGAATAATAGACTGAAGATGAGCTTGATTACGATAAAAAGGCAGGTAATAACTTTGAGCTTCATCATTAAAAATCAGTGTCGGTAGACTCTCACCTAATTTAAAAGTGGACTCTTTATCTGAAAGTAGTCGCTTATCAGGAGCAGAAAGCGCTAGCGGAACCTGCCAAATAGTCGAATCGATTGAGCTACGGCGGCCGGCTACTAACCTTTGTTGAGTTGCCTTAAAAGTCATTGAGCCGGGCTGATAATCGACCTCAACCAACGGAAAGCCCGGCTGATGTAACCAACCTTCCATAAAACTGTCGACATTGATTTTAGTCGCCGAGCTTAAGGCCTGCCATAAATCACTAGCCTCGGTATTGTTGAATTTGTGTTTTTTAAAATAAATTTTTAGCCCCTGGCGAAAGGCTTCGTCGCCAATTAGATTGCGAACCATATGCAAAATACAACCGCCTTTAGCATAAACAATGGCCGGGTCAAATAAAGTAGACAATTCGTCTGGGTGGCGGACTTTGGTTCGAATGGCCTGAACGTGGGGCAAGCTGTCGCGCCGAAAAGCGGCTGCCATTTCGCCATTGATGAATTGCTCAAAAATACGCCACTTTGGAAAAAGCCTATCAACGGCAACGTATTCCATCAGATTGGCAAAACTTTCATTCAGCCAAAGATCATCCCACCAGCGCATAGTCACGAGGTTGCCAAACCACTGATGGGAAATTTCGTGAGCAATTACCAAAGCTGCCAGCTGCTTAGTTTCAATCGAGGTTGACTTTTCATCGACCAAAAAAAGGCTTTCGCGAAAAGTAATTAAACCCCAGTTTTCCATGGCGCCAGAAGAAAAATCAGGTAGTCCAATAAAATCAAGTTTGGCTAGCGGGTACGGTGTTTGAAAGTAATTTTCAAAAAAATCAACACAGCGGACAGCCGTGTCCAGCGCAAAATCCAGCAGTTTATAGTTGGCCGGTGTGGCATAAGCGCGAACTTTAATACCGCTGTTAGTTTTGGATTCCTTATATTTAAGTTTCCCAAAAGCAAATGCCAAAAGATAAGTGCTCATTTTGGGGCTCGGTTCAAACTCTGTTATTTGTTTATTGATTTTTGATTTTTGATTTTTGATTGGCGTATTACCCAAAACTGTTTGGCCGGCCGGCGTTTCCAGCGTTAGTTCAAAAACGGCTTTGGCTTCTGGCTCATCAATGCAAGGGAAGGCTTCGCGGGCATAATGACTTTCAAACTGGGTGGCGATTAACTTCTGGCGACGCTTGTCATAGTAGCAGGGGTAAATACCATGCATGGCATCGCTAACGCGGCCGGAAAAAGTTATTTCAATGCGGTATTGGCCAGGATATAAAATCTCATTGGTATGCAGACGGACTTCTTCAAAACTTTTATGAAGGTTAATCCGAGCAATTTCAATATTGTCGTTCGTTGATTTATCGATTCGGCTGATTTTAGCATCAGTTATTTTTAAATCTTTTTGATGAAAGGTCAGCCGCTTTGACGGCGAGCCAGTTTTTTTGCCGCTAATTACCACATGGCCGTCAAAGATCATTTTGTCCGGATCAATTGATAATTGAAGCAAGAATTTTTCCGGCTGAAAATTCAAAAACAGCCGACTAGCTTTTTTAGCCATTTGGTTTATTGTATCAGAGGCCGCTTGCTATTTAGTTAGAGATAAGCTATAGTCACAGTTGATGTCCGGCCACAAAGGTCGGATTTTCGCTTTTTAGGGATTAAAAAGCATTTAACAATTACCAATTTACATTTACCAATTAATTAACAATTTGCAATTTTCAAACATCTGAAAAATGATTAATGAAAAATAATTGCGAGATGACAAATGCTAAATGAGAAATGGAGTGAAACGACATGGAAATGGATTTTAAACAACTGGCCCAAGCCATCAGAGTTATTGCCGAAGAAAAGAATCTGCCCGAAGATCAGGTTCAAGATATTGTTCAGCAGGCTTTAGCGGCGGCTTGGCGACGTGACTATGGCGACCGCGAACAGGAAGTCCGTGTCACCATGAACATAAACACCGGCGAAGTAATTGCTTACGTTACTAAAGAAATTGTCGACGAAGTGGAGGACCCTCGAACGCAATTGAGTCTGGCCGAAGCCAAAGTTATGAAGAAGAATGCCAAGCTTGGCGACCAGATTGAAATAATTCAAAAGATCGAGGATTTTGGCCGAGTAGCGGCTCAAACCGCCAAACAAGTTATCTTGCAGCGTTTGCGTGAAGCCGAGCGCGAGATTGTCATGGCCGAATTTGAAGATAAGGTCAATTCGGTGGTATCAGGCACAGTTAGTCGCGTTGAAGGCCGCTTAATAAGGGTTGAACTGGGTCGAGCCCAGGGCATTATGCCAATATCCGAACAAATTCACGGCGAGCGCTATTATCCTGGACAGCGACTTAAGTTTTATCTCAAAGAAGTTGAGAAAGGCAGCCGGGGGCCGCAGTTAATTATCAGCCGTGGTTCGCAAGAGTTCATTCAGCAGTTGTTCTTAAACGAAGTGCCAGAAATGGCCAATGGTGCGGTTGAGATTAAAGAGATTGCCCGCGAACCCGGCGCCCGTTCTAAAATTGCTGTAACCAGCAATGTGCCGGGTGTTGATCCGGTTGGTACTTTTGTTGGCGGTCATGGCACGCGCATTAATTCCGTTCGCGACGAAATTGGCTCGGCCGAAATGATTGACATTATCGTCTGGGATGAAAATCCAGCGGCCTATATTGCCAATGCCATGAAGCCGGCCAACGTCACTTCCGTCAAAATTGATGAAAAAAATAAAAAGGCGACGGTGATTGTACCGACCGATCAACTAAGTATTGCAATTGGCAGAAATGGCCAAAATGTTCGACTGGCCGGCAAACTGACGGGCTATGAGCTGGATGTGGAGGCCGAAGCCGCCGCCGGAGAAACCAAAACCGCCTCTAAAGAAGTCAAGGCCGAGAAGGTAGAAGCCAAGCCAGTTACCCAAAAAGTT
Source organism: Candidatus Saccharibacteria bacterium RIFCSPHIGHO2_12_FULL_47_16b (assembly GCA_001790525.1). Classification (GTDB taxonomy): domain Bacteria; phylum Patescibacteriota; class Saccharimonadia; order Saccharimonadales; family UBA10212; genus UBA10212. The sequence goes on along the minus strand of MGCU01000019.1, from coordinate 17,186 downwards.
AAGAAGAAAACTGAACTTGAAGAATCATTGCTTAAAGCCATAGAAGAACACGGTGAGGAAGTGAAGCAAGAAACAGGAAGCAAGAAGCAAGAGCAGGCCAAACAAGAAAAACCAAACGAAAAAGAAGAAGTCGTGAGTCCGGATAGCCAACAAAAAACCGTTGAAGACAAATAAAGAAAGCGGCCGAATCGGCCGCTTTCTTAAAAGTACTTCTAGCTTCTAGTTGTACTTGGGTTTTAGCTGGAACAAGAAGTATAGTCCAATAACCGAGCCAATCACGTAACCCAAAAAGTTACCAACGCCGCCATAGTCGGTAAATAGTACGACTACGCCGTAGACGATGTTAACAAGTAGGGCATAAAACAGCAGATTCCAACCTGACTTTTTGCGATCTCGCGTGCCGGGAAAGGCCGCTAGGTACAATATGGCCTCCACCACCAACACACCAATCGCTATCCAAACGCCAACCGTGAAGCGGTCAACTGATACGCCAGTGCCACCTAGGGCTCGAGACAGTTCGTTGGCGTAATTGACGATAGTGTTAGCGACATCGGCCCAACGCCACAGGGAGTAGGCTGCCCATAGAGTAAGCAGTCCAAGAATTAGATTTATCCAAGGTAGCCACTGAACGATAGCGTCTTTGGCTTTCTCGGGTAGTTTGGGCGCGCCTTTGAATAATCCTTCAAGGCTGGCCTCCAGCTGACTTAACATGTTTGTTGAACCTCCTTAATTTATGAACACATAATACAGCTCAATCAACTATCAACCAAATATCTATCTTCTTGGACGGCGTAATTGGCACTCTTGACCCAAGAGTGCCAGTTTGTGGTATAATGGAGCGGATGCAGTACGCATCCGCTAGTCACTAGTCAATAGTCTCTAGTCACTGGTGACAAGCGACTAGCAACTAAAAATTACAGGAGTAATTTTTTGATTCCAAATTCGCCAGATTTCCAAGATTTTTTGAGCCATTTAACTAACAACGCACTTCAAAGTTTGCGTCATGCCGATGCCATCGCCAGAGCATCCGGTAGCGCCTACATCGGCACTGAACACCTACTTTTAGGACTGCTGGCCCAAAATGGTTCAATGGCCGCCAAAATTTTAGAAGAACAGGGCATTACCTTAGATCGAGCCCGCTTAGCGCTTAATCTAACTCCAAAAACCTTGATTATTAGCATGGGCGGCAAAGGGCTATCCGAAACCGCTAAATTAACACTTAAGATGGCTTGGGAAATTGCCCAGGAATTTAATCAGGATGTCTGCGGCACCGAGCACATTTTATACAGCATCTTGAGCCAAAAGAACGCCCGGGCTACGACGCTGCTGCGCGATATGGGCATTGATCTTGACCGGCTAAGCGGCGAAGTTGAGCAGTTTCTTAACCGACAGCAATATGAAGAAGGTCGCGGCGGTGTGGCAGCTGGCCAGCGTGGCAAGCGCGGTAAAAAATCGGCTTTGGAATTTTTTGGCACTGATATGACGCAGATGGCCCGCGACGGCAAACTGGACCCGGTGGTTGGTCGCGAGGCCCAAATTAAAAGAGTTATCACCATTCTTAACCGCCGGACTAAAAATAATCCGGTTTTGATTGGCGAGCCGGGGGTTGGTAAAACCGCCATCGTCGAAGGCATCGCTCAACGTATCGTCAAAGAGGAAGTACCCGATAGCCTGCTTGATAAACGCATCATTATGCTGGATTTGGCTGGCATGATTGCCGGCACCAAATACCGCGGTGAGTTTGAAGACCGTCTCAAGAAGGTTATTACCGAGCTGGAAAATGACAAAAACCTAATTATCTTTATTGATGAGCTGCACTTGATTGTTGGCGCTGGCGCCGCCGAGGGCAGCATGGATGCCGGCAATATCCTCAAGCCATCACTGGCCCGCGGTCGCATCCAGATGATCGGCGCCACAACTACCGATGATTACACCCGCTACGTTGAAAAAGACGCCGCCTTAGAGCGACGCTTCCAGCCCATTCAAGTGCCCGAAACAACCTCACCCGAAACGCTGGCTATCTTAAAAGGCTTGAGTTCTTACTACGAAGAATTCCACGGCGTTAAATTCAATGACGAGGTTTTAAGTGATACCGTTCAGTTTGCCCGACGCTACATCGTTGATCGTTTTATGCCGGATAAAGCGATTGACCTTTTAGATGAAACAGCCGCTTATTTACGGGTCAATAAGGGCAAAACTCCGCCGGAGATGCGTTCCTTGCAAAAAGAACTGAAGCTAGTCAACGGTCGGATTGATGAAGCCGTTGATAACGAGGATTATGAAAAAGCTGCCCGCGAAAAACAAAAAGCCAGCCAGCTAAAAGAGCAAATTAAACAGCTGGAAGCGACTCACAAAACCGGCAAACCAATTCCGATAACTTCCGATGATGTGGCCCAAACCGTGGCGCGCATAACCAGCATTCCGGTAGCTAAAGTTATTCGTTCCGAAGCCAAATATCTGATTAATTTAGAAAAAAATCTGGGCCGCTACATTATTGGCCAAGACGAGGCTGTCAAAACGGTAGCCAGCGCCGTGCGGCGTAGCCGCTCTGGTATCTCCAGCGAAAAGCGCCCGATCGGCTCATTTATTTTCATGGGACCAACCGGCGTTGGCAAGACTGAACTAGCCCGGGTGTTAGCCCGCGAATTCTTTGGTTCAGATGAAGCGCTGGTCAAAATTGATATGAGTGAATTTGGCGAGCATCACACTGTTGCACGTTTAGTCGGCGCGCCGCCCGGCTACGTTGGCTATGATGACAGCGGCCAATTAACTGATAAAATCCGCCATCACCCTTATTCGGTAGTGCTGTTTGATGAAATCGAAAAAGCCCATCCGGACGTCTTTAACATGCTGCTGCAAATTCTGGAAGATGGTTCGTTAACTGATGCTAAGGGCCGTAAGATTGATTTTACCAACACGATTGTGATTATGACTTCTAATATTGGAGCGGAGAAGTTGCAAAAAGAAGCTAGCTTTGGCTTTAGCGCGACCGATACAGAAAAACTGGATGAATTGCATAACGCTAACAAGAAAAAAGTTCTGGACGAACTTAAGAGGATGATGCGGCCGGAACTGCTTAACCGGATTGACAAAATTGTAGTGTTTAGGGCTTTGACTAAAAAAGATGCCCTCAAGATTTTAGACATACAGCTTGATGATCTGCGGGCCCGTTTGGTTAAAAAAGGCCTTGGTCTGGAAGTAAGTAAAGATGCCAAAGAATATCTGCTAAAAGAAGGTTATGACGCTAAAAACGGTGCTCGGCCAATGCGCCGGCTGTTACAGGAAACACTGGAAGATTCAATTGCCGCCGGCATGCTGGATGAATCCTACCAAAAAGGCGATGTGGTAACCGTCGGTGCCAAAGCCAAAGAACTAACCTACGCCGCCACCACCGAGTAGCACTCGCCCCTACCTTCCTCAAACGCTTCCTCTACTCGATGTAGCTGTTGTTGGAAACAGGCTTGCTCGAGAACTCCTCACAAACTTGCCACCGGCAGCTTTGTTCGTCAAACAGCTCTCGCACCCAAGGTCGCCTCTTTTCAACAACATCTACTCGGGTCTCGTCAGATGTTTTCGCAAGTTAGGGACTCGCTTTATCTTTAATTCATCTGTTTTCCGGCTAATGCCTGCCGTGTAGTTCCGCCTCAGGCGGATACTACTGCGGCCCGAACCCATTAACTGCGCTTAACAAGAGTAAACCTTTTGTAGGTTGGCAAAGGAGTCGGACCCACCACAAAATTGAAACCAGAGCTTTTAAAAAGACTGACAAGTTCCTTTTTGGTGTGCCGAAACAGACTAACACCAAGCCAACGTTTGGCTAACCAAATTCTAAAAGCATCAGTAGTTATGGTAATTCTACTGCTGCTCACAAAATCTCTGGTAGTTATAAATCCGTCGGCATTTAAAAGACCATGCCAAATAGTGAGTAGTCTTTTTAAAGACTGACGGTCAAAATATTCTAAGAAACCATCGGTTTCTATCCAATCCAAACTGGCTTCCGGCAATAGCTTATTGAGCTCAAGAGCATTGACTCTTCTTATATTTACATCGAACTTGGCAAGCCGTTCTTTTACTAGTTTTTTTACTGCCGTTACTTGTTTTTCACCCAAATCAATGATCCAAATTTTTGCTCGTGGATTTCTGTTTGTTACAAACCTAATAAATTCATTTGCGGTTTGCTCACTGCCAACTCCGCACAGTAAGCACGTAAAATCTTCTTTTTTGAAGCCTGGCTTAAAATTGAGCTTGACTAAATCTTCTGCACCTTTTTTATAGGCCCACCGCAGGTATCGTTTAAAGATTCTGGTTTTTAGCACGGGCCCAAACCTCTGGTAATAGCTCATCGTAGACGTAAGAATATGATCTCATCGAACTTCAGGCACGGCAACATCAAATCAGGCCTGCCCGGTAGTGAACTTGTTCTACTTCTGGGGCTCGCCAGATGCCCGGACCCAAACGCTTCCTCTGTTTTTGAGAGTCCGATTTAGGGAAGATCAATTATCTCCAGTTCAACGTATTCGACTTTATGGCGTTTACCATCATACCAATATTTTATTCTGGCAATCTTACGCTCTCCTTTAGCAGGATCTCCCCCAATTTCATTAGTAAGTTGTACATGTAATTTATTATTCTTAATCTTCCTATTGAGATTTTTAGCAATGTCTTGAGTTAAATTATTCTTACCATAAACTGCTTTTATGATTTTTAATTTTCTATGGCTCTTCTCCCAAACTTTATAAACAAAACCGAGAAGTGCAACGAAAACACCAGCTGCTGCAATCCAATTATTCATAGTTCGAATTATACGCTGGAAGGGAACGAGCGGACAATTAGAGGTAAAATATACTTATGACTAATAAAACCAACCTTGATGCAATCAAAAAGGCAAAAAGCCGAGCAGATTTTTTGGAAAGAATCTTAGACGAGCCTCTCGAAAAGAAAGATAACACCGTACGCTTAATAGGTATATTTGTAGTGTATGAGCAATTCCTTGAATTGAAATTGAAAACGTCTCTCTTAAAAATCTATAGTCATAAATCGGCAGTCACCAGGGAAGGAGTTACTTTAATAGCAGAAAGAAGGTTTGAAAATCTCACGCTCGGTAATCTGAAAGAAGAGTTAAAAGCCATTAAATTCTTCTCGAATGATAATGAGGATTTTATGAAAGATCTCATGGATAAGCTATCTCCTTTTGTTAATCGGAGAAATGATTACATTCACCGTATATTGCAAGGTGAAATAAAGCTCGACGAGAAGAGCTTCAAGGCTCAACTGAAAGAGACAATGAAAGAACTAGCTGACTTGATAGTCTTAGCTGAGAAACTCGAGGATAATATAAATGATCATTTTGACTTGGATGGCTCAATAGTAAAGTTTGCTGATCATGTGATTGAAAGGAAATAGCGTGGGGAGGGGCCAGTGGCATAGTCTACCATAGCCTTGGCGCCCGGGTTTGAAATTGCTCGTGCTTGACATTTTATAAATTAATGGTTAAAATATGAAAAATGAGAGAAGTTTTACCAGGTATACGAAATAGAACTTTGGCAATAGGAGCGCTAGGAACAGTAGCAGCATCAGTTGTTGGTTTCTGGTCTGCTTATACTTTTGGAGGCAGGACAGAGATTGTGCGAGTTCCATTCTCTTCTCCTGGAATTTGTTTAATACCAATAGCTGGACAGATGGACGAAATAAGACGGGAAAGCCGGGAGTCCACTACGCCTATTTGTGACGAAAAACCTTTGCAGCCGGCAGTAATACGAATACCAAAAGAGCTTTTGACACCTACGAAAATACCTCTACTTATAACTAAGTAGATAAAACTTTGTTTACTTTGGAAAGGGAATAGCCTGTCCGCCGCTTGACATTACGTACTAATTAAATGTACAATTAGTTTGTACATAAGGAGGAATGAAAAAATGGGAACAAAAACAATTAGCGCTAGCAAATTACGTAATAATTTAGCTGATGCTTTGGATTCAATATCAGATGATGAAGTATTGATTGTGACTCGTCGCGGTAAAAAAGAGCGAGCTATTGTTGATTTGGATAAACTGGAGGATTTGCTCGCAGCAAGTGATCCTAAGTACCTAGAATCCATTGCTGAAGCGCGAGAACAAATTAAAAAGGGTGAGGTCTATAGCTTCGAAGAAGTTTTCGGGAATCTCTAAATGTCAGCCTCGCGAAGCTACAGCTACAAGATTACCAAGACAGCCAAACAAGATATAAATCGCCTTTCGACGGTGGTTCGTAGTAGAATCGGCAAGAAACTGGAGTATTTTATTGAGCATGACGACCCTTTGCAATTTGCAGAAAAATTGACTAAGCATAAAGCTGGTGATTATCGTTTTCGAATTGGCGATTACAGAGTTATTTTGATTGTCGAAGGTAAAACGATCTATATCGTGAGAGTTCAACATAGACGCGAAGTTTATAGGAAATAAGTCCAAATTAGTTGCGGGGAGGGGCGGAGGGAATAGACTTTGTCCGCAAAGCCTTGGCGAAGGTGGGAGCCCGCCGGGTTTGAAATTGCTCGTGCTTGTTTGATTTAATAATTAGTGGTGTAATTCGCGGATGCCATATATTGGAGAAACTGGAATTGATTCAACTACGGAAGGAGAACTTCTTCAGGAATGGGTTAAACATTTAAGAAATAGATTATCCTTCTTTTACGATTCATCTAACCCGGTAGTACAGCAAATTTCTCCTAAATTCCTTAGCGAACATATGAGGGCATATGAACAGGAAATCGCCGCACATAGAAGCAGGCGATATAGGAAATATGTCTGTAGAAGCTCTAACGGCAAGGGTAATTTCTTTTCGAAACGCTCAAATAGAAATCCAATTAGGGGAAGGGGAATAGACTTTGTCCGCCCAATTGGCGGTGTCCGCCGGGTTCAGTAATCTTTGTAGGTTTTTTCGTCGCGTTTGTTGATCATGCTTACGATGTTTTGCCGTGCTTCTTTTGCGAAAATGATTCTGTAATTTCCGACACGAACTCTATAAACATTGCTTGTTCCCTTAATCTTCTTTGAGTCTAAACCTTCTAACCGATTATTAACTATCTGCTCAACAACACGTTCAACTTGAGACCTTTGTTTGAGAGGGATTTTAAGAAGGTTTTTGTTTATCTTGTCCATTGAGGTGTTTTAGGCGTTCCAGAAGTTCTTCTGCAGGCATTCCACCCCCTGGCAAATCTCGAAAATCGACAACCGTTTCCCAATTACCTTCATCACCCCATTCGTCAACCACTCGCTGGCCTTTTAGGCGACGAACAATCGATTCACGAATAAAATCACTGCGGCTGGCATATTCACTCTTGGCAGCTTTGTCGATTGCCTCTAGTAGCTCATCTGGCAACGTAATGTTTATGGCTTTAGAATTGTTACTCATACATAAATCATACACTTTATGTAGCCACAATGTCAAGAAATATACGCGGGGAGGGGCGGAGGGAATAGACTTTGTCCGCCGAATTGGCGGAGCCCGCCAGATTTATTTAGGCTACTTCTTCAAAAACTCTTCGGAAATCTTCTTGGGTCAAAGGTGGTAATATTGCAGTCCAGGCAATTATCTCTGCAGCTGCTTCTTTAAACCTTGCCTCACTCTCGGGCGTTAGAAGGTAATCACTTCCTAAAGGAAATGATGGGTATTCGGCATGGGCTTGTGTATCGACAAGAATCATCCGCCCGCGGTCTGGATCGTCTGGTCCTAAATCCCACCATCGACCTGCCGGCACAATCCAATCGATTGATCCAAACTCTTCGGCAAGCCATCCCATATAATGAAATAATAACACAAATCAAATCTAGGTTAGGTTGACTCTTAACGATAATTAAAATCTCTAATTGCTATACTGATATTTAATGTCAGGCTATTTCAAGCGATTAATTAAACTATTGGCGGTCGCGGCTATATTGGCGATACCGCTAGTTGTTTATTGGCAGCGGCAGGCGATTTTAGATTGGTGGCGGCTACGCGGCTATAATCCACCGCCAGCTATCAGTAGTTTGACGACCGATACCCAAATGACCGATCAGGCCAAACACATCTTTTATGTCAATCGGCCGCAGCTAATTGATAAAGTTGAAGACTTTCGTGCTCAATGCACCATCAGCGAAAAGACCATTGTGCTGGGCTGTTATCAGCCCATTCAACAGGGCGTATATGTTTATAGCGTCAAAGATGAAAGATTATCTGGTATTGCTCAAGTTACAGCTGCTCACGAGATGCTGCACGCCGCCTACGATCGTCTAAGTGTCAAAGACAAAGCCTACATTAATGCCCAGATAGAAGATTATTACAAAAATCAGCTTAATGATGAACGGATCAAAAAAAACATTAATTTATACAAACAGACCGAACCGGATGAGCTGATTAACGAAATGCATTCTATTTTCGCCACCGAAATCGCCAGCCTGCCACAGCCGCTGGAGACGTATTACCAACGCTATTTCAAGGACCGACAGGCAGTGGTCGGTTTTTCGACACGTTACGAAGGGGAGTTTAGCGGTCGTAGGGATAAGCTCGATGCACTCAACGCCCAGCTTAATGATTTAAAACCAATACTTAATTCAAGAATCGCAGAACTAAATGCACTTGGTGCTCAAATTGATGAAGAAAGTCGGCGCCTTGATTCGTTAAAGAGTAATGGTCAAACAGCTGAATATAATGCTGGTGTACCTGCCTTTAATGCGATGGTTGAAAGATATCGACCCCTCTTTTCGCAATACAAGAGAGTCGAGAATCAATTTAATAGCATTGTCAACGAATTTAATAATTTAAAGGGCGAACTGGATGTTCTATTCGAGGCGATTGATACACGTACTGAAGCTGTACAGCCTCGCTGATACAAATTTTGTTAAACTATCTAGATGATGAAAAAACTGGGAGTTCGGTACGTCTGCAGTGTTTGTGGCAATGTCACTTCTACTTGGACTGGCCGCTGTTCTAACTGCGGTGAATGGAATAGTTTAGAAGAACAAGTATCAACTAGCGAAACGGCAGCCAAAACCGGCGGTGATATGCTCAAAGCTGTTTCGGTAGCCGAAGCGGCGGCCACTAAAGTGCCGAGACTTGGCAGCGGTATAGCTGATGTAGATGCCGTTTTAGGCGGCGGTTTGGTAGCCGGCAGCGTTGTCTTGTTAGCTGGCCCGCCGGGGGTTGGCAAAAGCACACTGCTGCTGCAAGTCGCCCATAATGTAGCTGCCAAAAATAAGGTTCTTTATGTCAGCGGTGAAGAGTCGGCCCGTCAAGTGGCTATGCGGGCCGAACGCCTAGGCGTCACGGCAAAAAATTTGCAACTGGCTATCTCGACAGTCGCCAATGACGTAGCTACCACCATCAGCCGAGGTAATTTTAATGCGGTGATAATTGATTCAATTCAGACCATGGCGGTCAACGAAATTAGCAGCTCGGCCGGCACAGTTAGCCAGATAACAAATGCCACACGGCTGATTGGCGCGGCCGCCAAAACCGCTAATACGGCCCTAATTTTGGTCGGCCATGTTACCAAAGAAGGCTCGATTGCCGGCCCAAAAGTGCTGGAACACATGGTTGATACCGTACTGCAGCTGGAAGGCGAAACTTATGGTGGCTTTAAACTATTGCGGGCTACTAAAAACCGATACGGGGCTACCACCGAGACGGCCATTTTAGAGATGGCCGAAAAAGGCCTGATGCCGGTAGCTAATCCATCGGCCGCTCTACTAGCCGAGCGGCAGGTGACTGACGGTTCTGTCGTCCATGCCGCCATGGAAGGCAGCCGGCCGTTGCTGGTTGAAATTCAGGCGCTGGTCAACCCAACCAGCTATGGCTACCCTAAACGAACAGCCAGCGGCATTGATCTTAATCGGGTTAACCTGCTGATTGCGATGCTGGAACGCCGAACCAAACTCAAACTGACCGACAAAGACGTTTATGTCAATGTGGTAGGCGGCATTCGATTAAGCGAACCGGCCGCCGATTTGGCGGTTTGTATGGCGATTGGCAGTGCCGCCAAAGGTTTACAACTTAAGAAAAACGCCGTGGTTTTTGGCGAAGTCGGCCTATCCGGCGAAGTCCGCCACGTTAGCTATCTTGAAAAACGAATTGCCGAAGCTAAAAAACTGGGCTTTAAGGCGGCGATCGGCCCGCGCGTGCTTTCCGGTAAAAAACCGCCACTGCTGCAGTCAGTTACAGACGTGCGCTCCGCCCTAAATTCATATCTTGAAAAAGATTAGCTGACGGTAGTATCGGCCGAGCTGCCATTGCCATCTGTCACTCTAACTGGCGTACCATCCGGCGCCGCCGCGACTGAAACTTCGCAGTCATTGCCATTTGATGAACATAAAACTGTGCTAGTGTCGGTTCTAGTTACTGTATAAGGCGCCGCGCCGCCGGACCATTTAAACTTGGTTTGGCCACCGTCGGCTTTGGCCGAGTCAAAGGTCAGGCCTTGGCTGGCATTAAGCGTACCGCTATCCGAAGCTTCATAAAGCACACTATCGATTACTTGAACAGTTGCCGAATGTACACCACCGGAACCGGTCCAGTCATATGAACGGGTGGCTGGCGAATCGCTTAAATCGTTGTAGGACTTGACTACATTACCATCGACAATGAAATTTATAGTGCCAGGAAATTGTGGGTATTTGGCGTCAGCGAACGGGTGGGTGCCAGCGGTGGCTGCCGCGGTCAGCGTATTACCGCTTATTGTCAGAGTTATGGCTGGTAAAACATCGGAGCAGGAATGGACATCGTCTTGTTGGCTGGCATTCCCCGAGGCGGCTGCCAATGAGCCATAAAAAGTGTCAACCGAGAATTTCTCGGCATTGGTATTACCAGAAGTATTTTGCTTAGCTAGCGGTGGTGTACAGCTAGTAGCTTTTTTGTTAGATACCTTATCAATTATTGCTGTACCGCCAGAACTGGCATCTCGTCCTTTATACCAAGAGGGGAAAATATCAGTACTGGGGCTTGGTTCAACCGAGCCAACGCCAACATGAGTGGTTACCACAAAGGCTGGCAGCTTTTGGATACCCGGCGGTTGGCTCCAATTGACTGGTTTAATGTTCTTGTGAACGGCATTCATCCAGCCAGTCAAAATTGGCTGGGTCATATTTTCCATAAAGCCGCTCATGGCTTTTTGTCGAGTGTGATAGCCGACCCAAACACCGGCCGCGTATTTGGTGGAGAAGCCCATCATCAGTCCATCTTTAGCGTCGTTAGTGGTGCCGGTTTTGATACCGAAATTCCAGCCGTTGTAACGCTGTGGTTTAGGACGGCCGCCAGACAGATAACTGGCGTTCGGATCAGATACCATATCGGTGACAATATAAGCTGTTTCCGGCCGAATAACCTGCTTGCGGTCTGGTTCTTTAGTTGGCTGCTGCCACTTATACAAGCTTTTATCGGCCGAATCTTTGACTTCCAAGATATAAGTTTGCTTAAGGTAAACGCCTAGACGCGAAAGTGTCGCAAAGCCGTTAACGTGCTCATCTAAGTGCAGGAAGGCGCCGTCGCCGATTGCCGACGCGCCATAACACTGGGTAGTCTTAGTCAAAGCCGTATCGGCGTAACATTTGTAGCCGCTGCGCAGCCCCATGGCTTCAGCCGTAGCAATGGTTTTATCGACGCCGGTAATTAGCATGGCTTTGACTGCTGGGATATTGCGCGAGCCGGCAAGGGCGTAGCGCAAAGTTTCTGGGCCAGGCGAGCGAAAATCGTAATTTTGCAGACAATTTCCGCCAGAGCGGGGATGGGCTTTGTTAGTACATGGATAACCGGGCAGTGGCCCAACGATGTCGTATAAAACCGAGCCGGCACCGGCATTACCATTTTCGATTAGGGCCGTATAATCATATGGCTTAAAGCTGGAGCCGGGTGGAATCGGCGTCTGGGCATAGTTAATTTGGCCATATTCAGGGTTGGCAAAATCGGTGCCACCAACTAGTGCCACCATTTGACCAGTTTGCACGTCTTCGGCCACAAAAGCGGCCACATCTCCGCCTTGACGTCTGACCTGTGCCAAACCCTTATTAACTTGATTTTCGGCCTCGGCCTGCAAACCTAGATCAAGCGTGGTGATAACTTTCCAGCCGCCAATCCTAGCTTTAGTTGAGGAACCGCTAGGTGCAAACCGGGCAGTTAGTTCATTCTTGGCCGCCAAAACAAAGTAGGGGTTTTTAATGCCAGCGTATTTAGTTTGCTGCGGCTGAACAGTAGCTAAAATATCAAATTTCTTGGCTTCTTCGGCTTGCTCTTTCTTGAGTTTGCCGATTTCAACCATCGAATCAAGCACGTAGCTATAGCGGCTAATAAAGGCCTCGCGGTCAAAGAATTCTTTATTGTATGGCGAATAAATCGACGGTGATTTAGGAATGGCCGCCAGCATGGCCGACTCCGGCAAGGTTAAATCTTTGGCCGACTTATGAAAATAATCACCGGCGGCCGCCTGAACGCCATAGTCAACGCTGCCATACGGGGCGGCATTGAGATATCCAGTTAAAATATCGTCTTTGGTATAAGTACGTTCTAGTTCAACGGCCAGGATAATTTCTTTAATTTTATTGGTGACAGTTCGTTGTTCGCTCCAACCTCGGTCTAGCTTAACCAACTGTTGAGTTATGGTTGAGCCGCCTTGCTTGGCGCCGCGGCTGAAAATGTCGTTAAAGGCCGCTCTAACAATGCCTTTTAAGTCAAAGCCACGGTGTTTATAAAAGTCGCGGTCCTCGATAGCAACTGTGGCGTCCTTGATGTACTGCGAGATTTCGCTGCCCTCAACCGGCACCCGTTTAACGGCATCGTAATCTTCCCATAACAAGGTCTTACCGGTGCGGTCATAGTAACTAATACTGCCACCCAGAGCGCTGCCGGATATATCTTTAATGTTGGGTAAATCTTTACGAAAATAGGCAAACACCGCCATGGTCAGCACAAACATTACGACAATCGTTACGCCGACAATTTTCAGGGCCATAATGGCGCCGTCGCGGCTAAACCAATATGCCGCTAGTCGCTTGGGATGAAGCCGCCAAATAAAGCGCTTGAAGCGCGACTTTGGTAAACCTCTCATCCGTTCAATTTTGCGGCGGGATTTTAAGTCGCGTCTGTTTAGCCACCTCTCGCCGAGTGTTCGATGGACTTTAAGTACTCGGCCGCTGCGGGTTTTGATTATGTTTCTACTTCTGCGCCTCGCTCGCTTTAACTTAGCTCTCCTAAGCGGATTTATCATATAGTGACAATAATTATAACAAAACCGCTATGTCGGTATACTATACTTACAAGAGTTAAGGTGAAAATGATATGATGAAGTTAAGTGATGATTTAACCTACCGTGGCCTGATTAAGAACAAAACTTTTAGTAAAACCGAGTGGCTGGATAAACCACAAACCTTTTACCACGGCTATGATGCCTCAACCGACAGCTTAACTATTGGCAACCTAGCCGCACTATTGATGGATAGGCGATTAATTGACGCTGGCTGGCAGGCCGTCATCGTTATGGGCGGCGGTACGTCACTAGTCGGGGACCCCGGCGGTAAGACCGAGGAACGGCAATTGAAAAATCGTGAAGAGATCAAACAAAACATCTCGGCTGTTCGTAAGCAGGTGACCCAGCTCTTCGCCGGCGAAAATTACACCATGGTAGACAACCATGATTGGCTAGCTGATCTAAAATACCTTGATTTCTTACGAGACGTCGGCAAGCATTTTTCAATGACCGAGTTGATGGGCCGGGAATTCGTGACCGAACGGATGGGTGAACATGGTTCGGGCATCTCATATGCCGAGTTTAGCTACTCGCTGGTTCAAGGCTATGATTATTGGCACTTATTTAAAAACCACGACGTGGTTTTGCAAGTTGGCGGCTCGGATCAGTGGGCTAACATGCTTTCCGGTGTCAGTTTGGTGCGTAAAAAGGAAGGCCAGGAGGTTCAGGCTTTATCGATGCCGCTGGTTGTCAGTAAACAAACCGGAATTAAATTTGGCAAAAGTGAGGCCGGGGCAGTTTGGCTTGATCCAGCCAAAACTTCGCCAACCCAGTTTTATCAGTTTTGGATAAACACCGATGACAGGGATGTTGAGGATTATTTAAAAATCTTTACCTTTCTATCTAAGGACGAGATAGGGCAGGTGATGACCGACCATACCAAAGATACTTCTAAACGATTGGCCCAAACCAGATTAGCTAAAGCTGTGACCGAGCTGGTTCATGGCAGCGGTGGGGGAGATCTATCGCAGCAGGTTACAAAATACTTAACAAGTCAAGTATCTCTTGATAAAGCAAGCCCGGCCGAAATCGGCCAAATCAGACAAGAAATACCCAATCTCAAAGTCAAGGCCGGCATGTCATTAATTGACATTCTTGTTAAGACTGGACTGGCGGTTTCTAAAACTGAAGCCCGCCGTCTGCTAGCTAGTGGCGCCATCTACGTAAACGGCCAAGCGGTTGATCGAGAACTGTTAGCGGCGGCTGATTTTGTTGGCGGTAAGGCACTAATCCGCCGCGGCAAGGCTTATAAAGATTCGGCTCTTATTGAATTACCTTAACCAATTTTACCGTCTGTAACATAGGTATATAATCCAGGTGTAATTAGGAGGTCATATGAGTGAAACTGCTCCTCATATAATGAACGCGCCAGAGTATAGTAAGTACATCCTTGGTTTAGCGGGAAGTGAAGATATAGTTAAGGCAGTCGAGTGCGCAAACTCATGGGTATGGTCAGCGTCTTCGCAGACAAGTCATCGGAAAGTGTTTGAAGAAACGTTTTTGACAGGGCTACAAAAGGCGCAAGGTATAGACCCATGGAGCTTTGAACCTGAAACTGACCAGCCACTCCGTTACAGCTTCGAAACTGTCATGCGGGCAGCCGACCTTATTTCTAGGTTTTGGAATATAGCCCCTGTCTTCAAGAATTGGCAGGAAGAGGGAACTTATGTTGATGGCCGGGGCGAGACCTACGACCCTAAACGGAATGCAGTTTTCTGGAAGCCTACCTGTGAATGGATAAATCGTGATACTCGAGACCCAATAAAACTAGCAGCGTAATATAAACTACATAGTTGATAGACTAGAATAAGTGGATCTATCAACATCTATTTCCGAGTTAAAGGGAGTTGGCGTCGAGACTGCCAAAATGCTCGATAGCCTTGGTATTAGAACATCGGCCGATCTTATTAATAACTTTCCGCGGCGCTATGATGATTATTCACAAGTTTTGCCGATTGCCAAGCTCAAGCCCGGCCAAGTTACTATCGAGGCCAAGATCAGCCAAGCTAAAGGCCGCTACGTTCGGCGCGGACTTCATATTACCGAAGCCATCGCTACTGATAGTTCAGCCAGCGTTCGGCTAGTTTGGTTCAATCAACCATACCGGGCTGCTGCTATAAAAGCCGATCAAGCCTATTTTATTGCTGGTGATTACGGGCTGCACCGCGGCCGATTTACCATTAATAATCCATCAGTTGAGCAAGTTAGTAACTTCCCAATTAATACCGCCCGGATTATTCCAATCTATCATGAGGCCAAGGGCCTAAAGTCATTCACTACTCGCAAACTAATTCGCGAGGTTTTGAGCCAAACTAAACAATTGCCCGAACATTTGCCAGGCTGGCTTCTGGTCGAACATAAACTGATGCCGTTTCATAAAGCTGTACTAGAAGTTCACTTTCCATCTTCGTCACCGGTTTTGGATAAGGCCCGCCGCCGCCTAGCCTTTGAGGAAATCTTCGAGCTAACGCTAGCGGCCCTACTTAACAAATATGAACTTTATAAAGAAAAATCGCTGGCTATCCCGTTTAAGGAAAGTTTAGCTAAAAGTTTTGTCGCTAAACTGCCATTTAAGCTAACCGACGCCCAGCGTAAAGCTACTTGGCGGATTTATCAGGATATGGTTAAAACCCAGCCGATGAACCGTTTGCTAGAAGGGGATGTTGGCTCTGGCAAAACGGTGGTTGCCGCTATGGCCGCTCTAATGGCCATGGAGGAGCAATTCCAGGTGGCGCTGATGGCGCCGACCGAAATTCTAGCCCGCCAGCACGCCGAGACTTTATACAACTTGCTGGCCAGTGTTGGCTACGGCCATCATGTGGCACTGTTGATCGGTTCACTAAAGCCAAAGGCTAAAGACCAAGTTCAAGCTAAAATTCGTGCCGGCGAAGTCAAATTTATGATCGGCACCCACGCTTTGATCGCCGAAAAATTAGACATGCATAAACTGGGTTTGATCATTGTCGATGAGCAGCATCGATTCGGTGTCGAGCAGCGTAAAAAACTGCAGGCCAAGGCCGGCCATATGCCCCATGTACTGCACCTGAGTGCCACACCGATTCCTCGGAGTCTAGCGCTGACACTGTACGGCGAACTGGATATTTCAATTCTCGACGAATTACCGCCCGGCCGGTTAGTCGTCAAAACCAAGCTTTGCTCGCCTAATTCACGCGCCGGTTTGTATGAGCGGCTCGATAAGCTGCTTGAGTCTGGCCGACAGATGTTCGTTGTCTGCCCACTTATCAAAGAAGCAGATTTCAAGAAAGGACTATCGGCTGAGGCGGTTTTCGAGAAACTGTCCAACCATGATTTCAAACATCGGAGTGTAGCGCTGCTGCATGGCCGAATGAAGGCGGCCGATAAAGAAAAAGTCATGCAAGACTTTATCAAAAAGAAGTACGACATTTTAGTCAGCACCACAGTTATAGAAGTTGGTGTCGATGTGCCCAACGCCACTATTATGTTAATCGAGGGAGCCGAGCGCTTTGGTCTGGCTCAGCTTCATCAGCTGCGCGGCCGTGTCGGCCGGAGTGCCCATCAAAGCTACTGCTTTATAATGTTGTCAGATTCCCGAGCACCATCTCAGCGCTTGAGGGCACTCGAAACACTCACTGACGGTTTCAAACTGGCCGAGATCGATCTTAGGCAGCGCGGCCCGGGGGCCATTTATGGCACCCTTCAACATGGCGCCCTAGATTTGAGAGTAGCTAATTTATCAGATACCAAACTGATTGCCGCCGCCCGCAATGCCGCTCAAAAATTCATCGAAGCCGGCGAAGACATCAAAAAATACAAGCATCTGGCTTATAGAGTCAAACAACTCCGAGCCATTACCAACTTAAACTAATTCGTAGAAATGAAGTTAATCTATCATAATAAAAACAATGACTGAAGTTGTGCGGTTTTGCGCTGGCTGTCCCAGAGCACCAAAAGGGGT
>MGCU01000018.1 GCA_001790525.1 Candidatus Saccharibacteria bacterium RIFCSPHIGHO2_12_FULL_47_16b | reverse complement strand
AGGAAGTTTATCCTTAAGATTTTTTCCAAGAATCGGCAATAGCTATGGCTTTTTCCGAGGCGATGCCGAGATAGTATTTTTGCGGCTCGGTGATGATTGGTTTGGCATGACGTCTTGACGTCACAACGTCATAAATCATACAGGCCTTTACAGGGTCGCACCCTGTAAAGAGGTCGGCGAACACTTCTGCGACTCGACAATGACTTACTTTTTGGATAGCGCTTCGGACAGGCCACCGTCTACCACTACCACCTGACCGGTCTTGTTACTGATTAGAACTTCGGCTATGGCGGACGCGATGTCCTCAGGCTGCAAGGCCTTTTTATCAGGCATCATCTCGAGCAAGGTCTGCCACTGTTCAGCCGTGAGCTTACCTCTTGTCATATCAGTATCCACCAGCCCTGGTGCCACGACATTGAAGTTAACACCTTTGCCTTCATACTCGAGGGCTAAAGACTTTGTCCAGCCGATCATGGCCGCATTAGTAGCTACGTAATTCGATTGCCCGGCATGTCCGTAAAGCGCAGCAAGCGAGCTGACAGATACGACATTACCCGGCTTGGCTTTCCGGAGCCCTCGCAAGGCAGCGACAGTCAGGAAGAATGGCCCCTTGTTTTTGACAGTATCGATCTCAGTCCAATCTTCTTCTGTCATACGTATGGCCACGTCATCATGCGTGACTCCGGCTATATGCACCAGATCGCTAACCGGAGCTCCAGCCGCCTCTTCGATCCTGGTCAAGCGGGCTTCGCTTTTGGCTTTTATTGAGGCATAGCCATTTAAATCGGTCAAATCAATTTCGACGCCGATTCCATTTAATCCCTCTTCTGTCAGCCAGCCCTCGACTTTTTTAGCATCGGTATTAGCCCTAACTCCGGCAGCCACAAAAGCACCCTCTTGACCTAGGAGTCTAGCCGTAGCCCAGCCAATCCCATTCGGCCGCCCTGTACCAGTTACGAAGGCTACCCGCCCTTCAAACCGCGCTTGTTCCGCAGACATTCCAACTCTCCTGATTAATTATGTAAAGTATTTTATTTTCCAATCGAAATTGCAAGCATAAGCAAAACCTATTTTTCGGGACCGGTCGGATAGCGACAGAAGAGTTGACCGGTTATAACTTTACCGACTGTTTTTACAGTGTCAGTAGGACCCGGGCAGGGTCTAACAAAATTTCCTCGGAAGGCTCGTGACCTTGCAGTCGAGCAAGGGAAACAAGCTTCTGGTACGCCCGCTTCGCGCAGAAAATCATCTGATAAATCGGCTAGCCGAACACTTTCGGCAGCTCCCGCATCCGTCATGGACTGTACCATAGAACATTAGCGGTATTAATGCAAGCTCTATAACTTTTTCTGCCAAACCTCGGCAATGGTCTTGGCTTTTTACGAGGCCAGACCTAGGTAATATTTTTAGCGGTACGGTGAGGATTTGCTTTTAGCGAAGCAAAAAAATTTCATATTTCAAAAATCATTATATAATTTGGATATGCCTCGACTGTATGAGATTCACGCGTTCGTTCCGCAAGAGGACGGCGGCTATGTTATTGACTCGTTCGCAATTACTGGTCCGGAAACCCCCGAGGAAGTAGAGCGGATTGATTTTTATCTAAGTTTAGGTGAGGGCGCGATTACAATTTTTGGCGATCCAATACCCGAGCCCGCTAGTACCATGCAGTCTGACACGCCACAATCGACCAAAGCAAACTATCAGCTAGTTGAGCAGCGCTGTCACGGTGAAAACGGCAGTGAAGTCTTTGATAGATTACTTGTTTCTTCCGACGACCCTGATACAGTTGTTTACTCGAAAAGCGTTGGCGGCACCGCGGAGGAGATAGATCACTTTATTGCCCAGCGAAATGCCCGGCGCGAACTTTCAGTCGGGATCGCAGCACTAGGCATTATTCCAAGTACTTACCACTAGATTTTTCCCCAGGTGCTGGCAATATTTTTGGCTTTTTGGGAAGCCAGCCCCAGGTAGTATTTTTGCGGCTCGGTGATGATCTGCTCCCCGACAGCAAAATAATAAATAGATTCACCCCAACCCGCAACGACGTCTTGACGTCACAACGTCACGACCCAACTTGGTGGTTACCGTACCAGCAACTCCACATAACAACGTCTTGACGTCATAACGTCACACGCGGTCATGCGATTTAGGGTGGGTATATAATTAAGATGTAAAGTTAGCAAAGAGGAGGGGTATTATGCCGGTGTTTTTAGGGGTGCATGACTTTGGCGAGGCGGCGGATGAGGCGAAAGTTAAAGATAGCTGGTTTCGCTACGGCGAAGCATGCAAAAATCACGGTGCCAAACCTTGGAAAGTTTATTTCAACGCCAAGGAAGGCAAGGCTTTTTGTGTGACCGAGGCGGCCTCGGCCGAGGACGTCCGTGCCGCCCACGCCGATATTGACTTAGCACTCAAAGACCTTGTCGAGGTCCAGAAACTTGGTTAGTTAGACGTTATATCTGGCTTTGACGTGATCTTTGTTGATGCCATTGACGATGTTGGTAAAGCCCATCGAGCCAAGGATGTTTTTACAAATGTTGGAGCGACTGCCGGTGGTGCAATAAAGCACCAACTCGGTATCTTTTGGCACGTTGGCGAGCGCTTTGGCGCCATCCATAATTTCGGCTGGCGGGATGTTAAGTGCACCCTCAACATGACCTCGGGCATATTCCTCTGGCTCGCGAACATCAATGATCAGTCTACTCATAAACCTTAATTTTACCTCAACTACCTCAACAACAATCCCAATTTCCCAATCCAACACGACGTCTTGACGTCATAACGTCATGCCCGGTAATATATATACCAACCAAAAAAGAAATTGGCGGAGAAGAAATTAGTAGTAATAAAGTGGTGGCAGAAATTTGGGGGAACTAGGTTTTATGGCAAGCAGACTAACTCAAAGGACGACAATTTATCTCGAGCCGTATGTTAAGAAGTTTTTACAGTTGCGAGCCCTGCAGCAAAGTAAGTCTATTTCAAAAATTGTTAATGAGAATTTTGAATTCCTGATGAAAAAATTTGAAAACTCAAGCGAAAGTAAAAACCATCCGTCGATGGCGGAGTGGGAAATTGTTAAAAGAGAACTAGATAAAAAAACTCAACAAAGTTAGTTTATTTTTTCCAAGTGGAAGCGATGGTTTTGGCTTTTTGGGAGGCGAGACCGAGGTAGTATTTTTGCGGCTCGGCGATGATCTGCTTTTCGACTTTATAATCTCACCCCCGAAGAAATCCAAACCATCGAAGAATCAACCCAGAAATGAATTATCCACAGAACCGAATAACATATTGACAATTTTGTAAATAGGGTTTATTATAACAGTTGTTAAAACCACCCGCCCTACTTCGGTACGGCGGGTTTTTTGTATCTTCTGATAATATATGTTTTATGAGCAAAGAGAGAGTTCTGATTTTAATCGACGGCAGCAACTTCTATTTCAGTCTTAAGAAATTAGGATTGCCCAAATACAAAATTACGGAGTTTAACTTTGGTAAATTCGTACAATGGCTAGCCAACGGAAGACAAGTTACTGGTCGCAACTATTACGTAGGCGTCGTGCGTGCTAAGCCCAATGACAATAAAGGGCAGGAGCTGCGGCGCGACCAGCAACGGTTATTTGCACACCTAAGATCAAAACAAAATAAATTCGTAACTATTCATGGCTATTTAATGAAAAGTGATGAAAAGTATCATGAAAAAGGCGTAGATGTACGAATGGCTGTCGACCTGGTTGTGGGTGCATTTGAAGACAAATTCGATAGCGCAATACTAATATCATCTGATACAGATTTAATACCGGCTATAAAGCACGTTCAGAAGAGAAAGAAGAAAGTAGAATACATTGGCTTTTCTAGTCCACCTAAATCTCAGCCAAGTTATGGGCTAATTAAGACTTGTTCTCAATCAAGAGTTCTAGTGGCAGCTGATATCAAGCAGTTTATCACAAGGCAATAGAGAAATTTCTCTTCCAGTTTTTGACTATGTTTTTGGCTTTTTGAGAGGCCAGACCGAGGTAGTATTTTTGTGGTTCGATGATGATTTGCTTCATTGCTACGCATCAAAACCTGTCTGCCGGCAGGCAGGCGAATGGCAAAAAATTAGCCGAATTTTTAGCTTAGAAATTTCTCTCAGCTGTCCTGAGCTTGGTCGCCCCTTGGTGCTAGAATAATACGAAACAAAGATATACGGAACGCTCCCTTCTGCACCGACAAAGGATTGAACACGCCCCCTCTTATTGACTATTTGAACCTCTGTCGCTATGATAGTGGGGTCATATTTACCGAATATAGAGGTCGGAAAATAGTCAATGAATTTTTCCGTAAAGTCAATTGTTATTAGCGTTATAACTGCAGCAGCAGTCTTTGCTCTAATGTCAGTACCGGCCAACGCCCAGCCCGATAACGGCGGCCGGAAAATTGTCGTTTTCCAAGTCGGACTCAATGAAACGGCTAAGGATGAAATTATCAGCCGCACCGGCGGCGCCAAACTAAAGAATCTTGATTTAATTGGCGCCAGAGCGGTTTGGGTACCTTCCCGAGCCGCAGTCGAAAAGCTAAAAGCTCAACCGGGTGTGCTCCGGGTTGATAATGACGTCGAAGTGTTTGCCCTGGCACCTAAAGTAAATGCGAAACGCGGTCCGGCCCAACCAGCCCAAGTCTTGCCGTGGGGCATTGATCGGGTAGATGCAGAGTTAGTCTGGCCAGGTGGCAATACCGCCGATCCGGTGAAAGTCGGCATTGTTGATACTGGTATCTCTAAAGATCACCCGGATCTCAAAGTCAACATCAAAGGCGGCGTAAACACCATTAAGCCAGGCAGAAGCTGGAATGATGATAATGGTCACGGCTCGCACGTTGCCGGAACTGTCGGCGCCATCAACAACACTATCGGTGTCGTTGGAGTTGGGCCAGCAGTGGATCTCTATGCCATCAAGGTGCTGAATGCCGGAGGCTCTGGTTATCTTTCAGATGTCATTGAAGGAATCCAGTGGGGTGTGGCCAGTGGCATAGATGTCTTAAACATGAGTCTTGGAACAAGTTCAAATGTTCAGAGCTTCCATGATGCGGTTACTGCTGGTTATAATGCCGGTGTTGTTCTGGTGGCTGCGGCCGGTAATAGCGGCAGTTCAGTGATTTTCCCCGCCGCCTACTCGGAGGTAATTGCCGTTTCAGCCACAGATGCGAGTAATACTTTGGCCAGTTTCTCCAGTCGGGGACCCGAGGTTGATTTGGCCGCTCCTGGAGTTTCGGTCTATTCCACCTATAAAGGAACCGGATACGCAACTCTTTCCGGTACCTCGATGGCTACGCCGCATGTTGCTGGAGCTGCCGCTCTTGTCTTAAATACTGCGGTAGGCAGCTATGACACCGATGGAGACGGAGCCTGGGATCCGGCTGAAGTTCAGGTAAAGCTTCAAGCCACTGCTACTGATCTTGGTGCTTCCGGCTTTGACAACCTCTACGGCTGGGGCTTGGTCAACACCTTTAGTGCGGTTCAGTAATCTCTGAGTATCAGATGGATAAAGAGGTTGTACCTCTGCAGGTGTGATTTTATGTCAGTTTGAGAAAATCAGTTTGAAATGCTGCATCAAAACGAGTGGAGGTAGAAACTGGCTGAAATATTGACGTAGTTTAAGTATTCTTCTTCCAATTGTCAGCAATAGCCTTGGTTTTTTGGGCGGCTAGGCCGAAGTGATATTTCTGCGGCTCGGTGATGATTTGCTCCCCAGCACCCTAACAAAAAAGCCCTCAGCCCCTCCAACCCAGCCGGCCTTGACATCTCATTTATGTTAGTATGAGCTTGTGAAAATCGTATTCTCCGATCATGCGGCAGCTCAACTGAAAAACAGACCGAGAATTAAACGAGAAATGGTTCTTGCGGCAATCAACGCGCCTGACGCGGCAACCGCTTCATATCGTAACCGGACCCTTTATCGAAAACAGTTTGATGGTGAAACGCTAGAGGTTGTGACTACGACCGAAGATGATAAAATAATAGTGGTAACAGAATATTTTTTGGAGCAGACATGAAAATAACTTATGACAAGCAAACTGACGCTATGTACATCAGATTGAATGACAAGGCCGTTTATCATACGACTCGCAAAGTCACAGACGACGTATTGGTGGACTACACTAAAGACGGCAAAGTGGTCGGTGTTGAGGTGTTGGCCGCTTCAAAAAATACAGCTTTACCCAAAATAACAGATAAAATTTCCGTTCAAGCAGCTTAGCTGCCATTATGGCTAATTATAAGAAAAAGCATGGTTACAGAGGCTGTAAACTTTGTAAGCCATGGAAAACTTGGGGTAACTCTAAGCATGCGACAAAAGGAAAATATTGGCTACAACCGACTTGCGTAGCTTAATTGATCTGTTTATGCCAATTTACAGCAATCAACTTGGCTTTTTGGGAGGCCAGGCCGAGGTAGTATTTTTGCGGCTTGGTGATGATTTGTTTTTCAGATTCGGTGAATTTATTCCAGTAGGATTTGGCTTCGGCGTCGGCGGCGATAACTTCGATTAACGGCTTGCTCGAATCTAGGGCTTTATGTGCTAAATCCTTAGATTTTTCGTGTGCCGAAGTATGGCCGTATTTGGCAAGAAGCAAGTAAAGCGGCTCGGCGGCGATGGCGCCGCCGCTCATCTCCAGATTGAGCTGCATATTTTTCTCATCAACTTCGATTTTCTCCATCGCCGAATTTAAACGCTCTAACATAACAGCCACAGTGGCTACCGGGACAGTGTAAAAGCGAGAAGAGGCTGAATCGGTCAAATCACGCTGATGCTCGCTTACCATATTCTGATTGGCATTAACTTGCTGGGCCAAAACCTGCTTGTGCAAGCTGGCGACATTCTCAAAGCTGATTGGGT
Organism: Candidatus Saccharibacteria bacterium RIFCSPHIGHO2_12_FULL_47_16b; assembly: GCA_001790525.1. Lineage (GTDB taxonomy): Bacteria > Patescibacteriota > Saccharimonadia > Saccharimonadales > UBA10212 > UBA10212. Next base: position 21,087 of record MGCU01000018.1, on the reverse strand, counting down.
TACGCTTATGAGCCATGGTAGAAGAGCCAGTCTGACCGGCTTTGAACTTCTCGCGGATCTCGGCAATCTCGGTTCGTTGCAAGTGACGCATGTCAGTGGCCAAGTTGGCCATGATAGCGGCCATAATGGCCAGTTCATCAAGCAAGCGGACCAGGTTATCTGGTGGCACTATCTGGGTTGAAGATTTTGATACCTCGAGCCCAAGCTTGGCACAGAATGCCTTTTCAAATTCGAACGGATCATCAACGAAAACCGAGATGGCGTTATAGGAACCAGTGGCGCCGGAAAACTTGCCCTTGAGAGCATTGGCTAATTCTTCGACACCAGCCAGACTGGCGCCGAGTCGATCCAAATATTCACTTAAAGCAAAGCCGAAGGTTATCGGCAGGGCGTGCTGGCCGTGAGTGCGGCCAATTTGCGGTGTGTCGGCGTAGCGCTCGGTTAGCTCAACTAAAGTTTTAAGCAGCTGTTTGGCGCGCGGAACAATTAATTCGTTTGCAGCCGTTTTGAATTGCAGACTGGTGGCGGTAGAGACGATGTCGTAGCTGGTAGCGCCGAAATGAACATAGCGGCCGGCATCCCTACCGGCATATTTCTTAATAACGTTAACTAATGCCTTGACATCGTGTTTGGTGGTTTTTTCTTCTTCGGCCACTTCCTCGGCCGTGACTTTGGCGGCGGCGGCTTCGATCTTGGCAGCGTCGGCGGTCGAGCAAATTTTAAAATCGGCCAGAGTGTGAGCGAGGGCAGCTTCACAGTAGGCTTTATAGGCAATAGTTGCTCGCTCGGAAAGATATTTAGCAATTTTCGGTTCGTAGTAACGGCTATCGAGAGGATCAATACCATCATGAAATGGCTTATCAGACACGGTTGGAAGTTTGAAAGCTTTAAGCGACACTATATTTGCTCCAGTGCTACTATGACATTTTTTTCTATTCTTTTCAAGGGGTCTTCGTCGCCGGGTTTGACAAACTTCTGCCCGGTCATTTCTTCATATAGTTCAATATAGCGTGCCGAGACCGAATTTACGAATTCATCATTCATATCTGGCATTTTTTGCCCCTTCTGGCCCATGAAGCCGCGTTCCATCAACCACTCGCGGACAAACTCCTTGGATAGATGATTAGGCACCTCTTTGCGGTCTTTGAGGTATGTTCGGTAACTGTCGAGGTAGAAATAGCGAGAGGAATCGGGCGTGTGGACCTCATCGATTAATAGTATTTCGTCGCCGAGTTTGCCAAACTCATACTTGGTATCGGCCAAATATAGATTGCGTTTGGCGGCCATGGCTTGGCCTTTGGCGAACAAGTTTCGGGTTAACTGCTCGAGCTTGGTCCATTCCTGTTTGGTGGCCAGCCCACGACTAATAATCTCTTCAAGGCTGATGTCTTCGTCGTGGCCGGCATCGGCCTTGGTGGCCGGCGTCAGGATCGGCTCCGGAAATTCATCATATTCTTTGAGACCGTCGGGCATTGGACTGCCGCAAAGTTGGCGTTTACCGGCTTGATACTCGCGCCAAGCGTGGCCGACTAAACAGCCGCGGATAACCATCTCGACTTTGAACGGCTGGCACTTTTTGCCGATGCTGACGTTGGGGTCCGGTGTGGAGAGTAACCAATTTGGTGCAACGTCAGCCGTGGCGGTTAAGAAATAATCGGATAATTGATTGAGAACTTGGCCTTTGTAAGGGATACCATGTGGCAAGATGACATCGAAGGCCGAGATGCGGTCGGTAGCCACGGCCACCAAGTATTTGTCTTTGATGGAGTAGACGTCACGAACTTTGCCATGATATACACCGGTTTGCCCGGGAAAAGCAAAGTCAGTCGAAGTTATGGCACCAGTCACTACCTCTATTGTAACGATATGGGTAAAAACTGTAAAATAAGATGTAAAGACAGGAGCAATTAATGGCTAATCCGGTCGTCGGTATTATTATGGGTTCCAAATCGGACCTCGACGTAATGAGTGAGGCGGCAAAGGTTTTGGATGATCTTGGCATAGCCAACGAGGTTCGAGTCTTGTCGGCTCACCGCACACCGCAGGAAACTACCAATTATGTAAAAGAGGCAGCGAACAGGGGTCTGAAAGTCGTTATTGCCGGTGCCGGCGGTTCGGCCCACCTGGCCGGCGTGACGGCCGCTCATACCACCCTGCCAGTTATATCGATACCGATTAGACGCGCAGGACAAGGCCAAGAGGCACTACTATCCAATATCGCCATGCCGCCGGGCATACCGCTAGCAACCATGCCAGAAAACGGCGCCAAAAACGCCGCTCTCTTAGCGGCCGCCATATTAGCCTTAACTGATAAAGCAATTGCCGAGCGTTATGGGGCCTACCGCCACCAAGCTACCGAAGACGTCAAACAATCAGATGAAAAACTGCAGCAGCTGGGCTGGGCCAAGTTCCTAAAGGAGAAATAAGACGATGGCCAAAAGCAACGACTCCTACGCCAAAGCAGGAGTGGACTACTCTTCGATTGATCCGATCAAAGTTTTGGCCCAAAAAATGGCGGCCGAAACCGGTAAGCATTTGAAGGCCCACGGACATACAGAGCTAACTGCCAGCCGCGGCGAGTCGGCCTATGTTTGGGAGGAAAGGGATTATTATGTGGCTTTCGTCATCGAAGGTCTGGGCACCAAAAATCTGATAGCCGATGCTACGGGCCAAGTTACCGGCAAAACTTATTACGGCCAAATTGCTCAGGATACGGTAGCCACGATTGTTAACGATCTAATAATAGTCGGCGCTATGCCCAAAGTTATAAATGCCTACTGGGCGGTCGGTGATTCCAAATGGATGGCAGACAAGCAGCGAGCCGAAGATTTGGTTAAAGGTTGGGCAAACGCTTGCGAAATGGCTGGGGCAGCCTGGGGCGGCGGCGAAACGCCAATTCTAAAAGATATTATTCAGGCCGATACGATTGATTTGGCCGGGGCGGCCGTTGGTGAGGTCAAACCTAAATCGCGTTTAGTTATGGGCGACAAACTGATGGACGGCGACGCCATAGTCTTGATCGAGAGCAGCGGTATCCACGCTAATGGGATTACACTGGTACGCGGCCAGGCCGAAAAAAGGCCGGAATTATATAGACAAAAGCTGGCCGACGGACGGCTGTTCGGCGAAGCCTTACTTACGCCGGCCCATATCTATGTGGCTTTGGTGAAGGCGGTCTTGGATGCCGGCTTAGAAGTCCATTACATGGTTAACATTACTGGACATGGCTGGCGCAAGTTGATGCGGGCCGAGCAGGAGTTTAGTTACGAAATTGAAAGCCTGCCGCTGGCTCAACAAGAGTTCGACTTTATTCAGCAACAAGCCGGCATAGATGACGAAGAGATGTACGGTACATTTAATATGGGCGCTGGTTTTGCGATTATGCTGCCGGTCGCCCAAGCGGCCAAAGTTGTCGAGCTTGCCGAGAGTCTCGGCTTACGCGCCTGGCAGGTAGGGACCGTTAAAAAAGGTCCAAGACAAGTTGTCATCAAACCGAAAAATATTACCTTTGCGGCTGATTCACTGGAGGTTAGATAGTGGTTACCTACCCGGGCGGCAGAGAACTATCCGATTTCCGTAAACAAAAAATACTTAAAGGCATTAAACAAGTCGCACCGCAGGTTAAGTCGGTTGAAGCTCAATTTGTTCATTTTGTTGACTCACCAAAATTATCGGTTGAAGAAGAGGCTCAGCTGAAGGCGTTGCTTGATTACGGTGAACCGTTCAGCGGCAAGCCAAAAGGGGAGCTTTTTTTGGTGGTGCCGCGGCTGGGCACCATCTCGCCTTGGTCATCTAAAGCCACTGACATCGCCATTAACTCAGGCCTAGCGAAAGTATCGAGGATTGAACGGGGCACGGCTTATTACATCGACGGTGCCAAAAAGACAGACCAAGCCGTCATCGCTAAGCTGCTACATGACCGGATGACCGAAACCGTCCTGGATAATTTAGACGCGGCCAACCAGCTTTTCGGCCAAGCCCGGCCAAAACCGTTTACGACAGGTGATATTTTAACCGCTGGTCGTAAGGTGCTAGAACACGCTAATCAATCAATGGGGCTGGCCCTGTCGGCAGACGAAATCGACTATCTTTATGACTCGTACAAAAAACTGGGCCGCAACCCAACTGACGTTGAAATGATGATGTTTGCCCAAGTGAATAGCGAGCATAGCCGCCACAAAATTTTTAAGGCCGATTGGACAATTGATGGCCGTCGTCAACCGAAAAGCCTGTTTGGCATGATCCAAAATACCTACTCCCGTTCAAAAGAGGGAATACTATCAGCCTATTCTGATAACGCTGCAGTTTTAGCCGGTCCAAAAATTAAGCGCTTGATTACAACTGCTAGTCAGCCAAGTTACCGCTACGTTGATGATAATGCCAACATTGTTATAAAGGTCGAGACCCATAATCACCCAACGGCTATTTCACCATTTCCGGGCGCAGCCACTGGTGTTGGCGGTGAAATCCGCGACGAAGCGGCGACCGGTCGGGGCGGTAAATCCAAAGCTGGCTTAACCGGCTATAGCGTCTCAAATTTGCAAATTCCGGGCGCCATCCAGCCTTGGGAAAAAGACTATGGCAAACCTGATCGCATCAGTTCGGCGCTGGAAATTATGGTTGAAGCACCAATTGGCGGCGCAGGTTACGCTAATGAATTTGGCCGGCCAAATATCTGCGGCTACTGGCGGACCTATGAACAATCAGTTAATGGCTTGGTCTATGGCTATCATAAACCGATTATGCTGGCCGGTGGCGTTGGCTCAACCTCGACTCAAAATGTAAAAAAAGGAAGCTTAAAGCCCGGCGATAAGCTATTGGTAATCGGCGGGCCAGCCATGCTAATAGGTTTAGGTGGTGGCGCCGCATCCAGCCTGCAGACCGGTCATGGCGAGGAAGAACTGGATTTTGCCTCAGTCCAGCGTGATAACGCCGAAATGGAGCGGCGCACCCAAGAAGTGATTGACCGCTGTGCGGCACAGGGCAAAGCCAATCCAATAATTACTATCGGCGACGTCGGCGCCGGCGGCTTATCCAATGCTTTACCAGAAATGCTGAAAGATTCGGGCGTCGGCGGCCAAATTGAACTACGCGATATTCCAAATGCTGACCGCGGTATGTCGCCAATGGAGATTTGGTGCAACGAAGCCCAGGAGCGTTATGTGATCGGCATAAGCCCAGCCAATCTTGATGAGTTTCAAAAAATTTGTGAAAGGGAAAGATGTCCCATGGCGGTCGTCGGCGAAGTTCAGGCTGACGGTCAACTGATTATCAATGACAGTCAATTTGGCAATAGACCAGTCGATATCCCGCTTAACCTTTTGTTCAGTAATCCACCCAAATTGACAAAAGATATCAAGAACCAAGAGCAAAAATTGCCAGCTTTTGATTATTCAAAGATTGATATTAGTGACGCGGTCGAGCGAGTTTTGCGCCTGCCGGCTGTTGGCTCCAAGAAATTTTTGATTACTATCGGCGATCGCACAGTTGGAGGGTTGATTGCTCGCGATCAAATGGTTGGACCGTGGCAAGTGCCGGTTAGCGATGTGGCCGTAACAGCCAGTTCTTTTCATTCAAGCACCGGCGAGGCGATGGCCATTGGCGAGCGAACACCGCTGGCCACCATTAATAGTGCGACGGCAGCCCGAATGGCGGTCGGCGAAGCAATAACTAACATTGCTGCCGCCGATGTTGCAAAGATTAGCGACATTAAACTGTCGGCCAATTGGATGGCGGCCTGCGGAGAAGTCGGACAAGATCAGAAATTATTCGAGGCCGTTAAAGCCGTTGGTGAAGAGTTCTGTCCAGCTATAGGGATTACCATTCCGGTTGGTAAAGATTCACTGTCGATGCGAACAAAGTGGGAAGAGAAGGGTAGAAATAAATCAGTCACCGCACCAGTCTCGCTAATAATTGGCGCTTTCGTGCCAGTCGCAGATACCGATCGGACATTGACGCCGCAAGCCGTAAAAGATGATTCAGTCTTGATTTTAATTGATTTTGGGCAGGGCGAAACCCGACTTGGTGGCTCGTCGCTGGCCCAAGTTTATAATCAGCTCGGTAATGACTGTCCGGATATTGAACCCGATGCCCTGAAGAAATTCTTCGAGGTCATTACCAAACTTAAAAAACAAAACAAAATTTTGGCCTATCATGATCGGTCGGACGGTGGGTTACTAGCGACTACCGCCGAGATGAGTTTTGCCGGTCGCGTTGGTTTTGACATTGATATATCTGATTTGCCTGGTTCAACTATTGAGAAATTATTCAACGAAGAACTAGGGGTAGTCGTGCAGGTCACCAAAAAGGATGTTGAGGCCGTCTTGGATAGCTTTGGTGAGCATGCTTACCAAATTGGCCAACCGACTAAAAATCAAGCAATCATCATCCGTGACCATGGCAAGGTGGTTTATAAAAACACTAGGGCGCGACTTGAGAAAATCTGGGCTGAAACCAGTTATTTAGTTCAAAAGTTGCGTGATAATCCTAAACTAGCCGATCAGGAATATAAAACTATCAGTGACGATAAAGATCCAGGTCTTAACGTTAAGGAAAGTTTTAGAAGTTCAACCAGACGATATCGCACTACACCCAAGGTAGCTATCCTGCGTGAACAAGGTGTGAATGGCCAAGTTGAAATGGCGGCCGGTTTCATGGACGCCGGTTTTGAAGCAGTAGACGTTCATTTGACTGACTTAAGTTCCGGTCGTGTCTCGCTGGATGACTTTAAAGGCTTAGTGGCTTGCGGCGGCTTCAGTTATGGTGACGTGCTCGGCGCCGGCGAAGGTATGGCCAAATCGGTTTTGTTCAATGAAAGATTTTTACGAATGTTTAAAAACTTTTTTGAAAGATCAGACACATTCAGCCTAGGCGTTTGCAATGGCTGCCAAATGTTTGCCGCTCTGAAAGGGTTAATTCCGGGAGCAGGCGATTGGCCGCGGTTTGTCAAAAACAGCTCTGAACAGTTTGAAGGACGACTCGTCCTAACCAAAATTAAAGACTCACCATCTGTTTTACTGCGGGGCATGGCCGGTTGGCGCTTGCCGATTCCGACAGCCCACGGCGAGGGAAGGGCCGAATTTAGCGAGCCGGCTATGGTCAAAGCTAACCTCAAAAATAAGCTTGTCACACTGCAGTTTGTTGATAACTATGGCCGGGCTACTGAAAGTTACCCTGCTAATCCTAATGGCTCGCCACTGGGCATCGCCGGCCTAACCTCAACTGACGGCCGAGCGACAATTGTGATGCCGCATCCAGAGCGGGTCTTCTTGACCAAACAACTATCCTGGCAGCCGGCCGGTTGGTCTAACTATTCACCTTGGTTCAAACTGTTTCAAAACGCCCGTGACTTCGTTAGCTGAGAGATTTCTCACTGTTAGACAAAGATACAATGCTAAAATTAGATGGCCGTAAGCAAGGGTATGCCATTATGGATAAGGGAACTGAAAAACTCTACGACGTGGCTATTAAAGCCCACGATATTTTATTTTCGGCCAACACCGTTTTTCCTTTTACCCTTTTTCCGAACACAATTACAATCGACCGTGAAAAAGTAACTATTGTACACCGTCCCTTCTTTCGAATGGCTAAAATAGTCAGCGTCCGCATACATGATCTCTTGAACGTAGAGTCAGATGTCGGGCCATTTTTTGGCACACTTCATTTAACCTCGAGGTATTTCCTTAATAATCCAGAATCAATCAACTTTTTATGGCGCAGTGAGACAGCTAAAGCTCAAAGACTCTTGCAGGGCTATATTATTGCCCAACATGAGAAGGTTAACTGTTCTAATATTCCAAAAGATGAACTTATTGTGCTGCTTGATGACCTCGGCCGCGGCGCTTCCGACTAGAGTTTCTAAACCCTATCTATAAACCCTAAACCCTACCGATGGTGGCGGCGTTTGAGCTGGGCTAGATGTAGCCGAGCGGTGTGGGCTTGCACGACTTGTTTGGCTTCATCCAAAGCTTGACGCGAGTCGGCCGTTTCGACCAGTTTTTGAGCTCGTTCCATTGCTTCCTGGGCTTCTCTTTCGCCGACTTCTTCCGAGGTGGTGACATCGTCAGTTATAAAGCGGGCACTTTTACCTTCTATCTGTAAAATGCCACCATAGACGGCAAAATGTTCCATGTCGCGAGCGGGGTCACTGCTTCTGTGTCTGATACTTAAGACGCCGGGCGCACCGGCCGAGAGTAGCGGCATGTGGTCTTCGGCAATGGCAATCACGCCGTCTTTGGTTGGGACCAGAACTTCATAAACGTCATCGTCAAATTTGACACCGTCACCGGAGATCAGCTGAAAGTTTAAGCTCACTTTTCTTCTTTGACCTCTTCTATTTTGCCTTTCATATAAAAGGCTTGCTCGCTCTTTTTGTCGTGTTTACCGTCGATTATCTCGCGGAAGCCTTTAACCGTTTCGCTCATAGGTACGTAAACACCTTTACTGCCGGTAAAGGCTTCGGCCACGAACATTGGTTGGGTTAGGAAGCGTTGAATCCGCCGGGCCCGACCGACGATTTGCTTATCCTCGTCAGACAGTTCCTCCATGCCCAAGATGGCGATTATATCTTGCAAGTCTTTGTAGCGCTGCAAAATGCGTTGAACTTCACGGGCCACATCATAATGTTCTTGGCCAACTACCTCGGCCTCAAGAGCAGTTGAAGTTGAATCCAACGGATCAACCGCCGGATAGAGGCCAAGCTCGGTCAGTGGGCGGCTCAATACTACGGTGGAATCGAGGTGAGCAAAAGTGGTGGCCGGCGCCGGATCGGTAAAGTCGTCAGCCGGCACATAAACGGCTTGAACGGAGGTGACTGAACCTTTTTTAGTCGAGGTAATTCGTTCTTGGAGGTTACCCATTTCGGTGGCTAGATTAGGCTGATAACCAACGGCGCTAGGCATCCGGCCAAGCAGAGCCGAAACTTCGGAGCCGGCTTGAGTGAAGCGGAAGATGTTGTCAATGAACAGCAAAACATCGGCGCCTTGATCGCGAAAACTTTCGGCGATCGTCAGCCCGGTTAAACCAACCCGCAAACGGGCGCCGGGCGGCTCGTTCATTTGGCCAAAAACCATGGCCGTTTTATCAAGTACGCCAGAGTGTTCCATCTCAAAGTAAAGGTCGTTGCCTTCGCGGGTCCGTTCGCCAACGCCAGCAAAGACCGATTTGCCTTCATGGAATTTAGCAATATTATTGATAAGTTCTTGAATAAAAACAGTTTTGCCAACGCCGGCGCCACCAAACAAGCCAACCTTACCGCCTTTGATAATCGGACAAATCAGGTCGATGACTTTAATGCCGGTTTCTAAAATTTCGGTTGTCGGATTCTGTTCAATCAACTCTGGGGCTTCGGCATGGATAGAACTAAGTTTGGCTTTGGGCTTTGGTTTGGAATCAATTGGCTCGCCGACTACATTCAAAACTCGCCCCAAGGTTGGATCACCGACCGGCACCGAAATCGGCCCGCCACTGTCATAGACCGTTGTGCCGCGGGTTAGGCCGTCAGTTGGACCCATGGCCACCGCTCGGACACTATTTTTACTTAAGTGTTGAGCAACCTCTAAGACCAATTTAGTCCCGTCGACTTCTACTTCCAAGGCATCAAAAATAGCTGGCAGTTTATTCTCAAATTCAGCGTCGACCACTACGCCAACGACTTGAGTGACTGTACCTTTGTTTTTGGTTGATGCAGTTTTCGGCATTTGTCCTCCTTTAAGTAATCGCCTCGGCGGCTGAAATGATTTCGGCCATTTCTTGGGTGATGGCCGCTTGACGGGTGGCATTTAGCTCCAACGTCAGTCCATCAATTAAATCACCAGCGTTACGGTTAGCATTGTTCATGCTAATCATCCGCATAGCGTGTTCAGAAGCCGCGGCTTCAATCCGGGCCCGCCACAGACTAGACTCTAGGTACAGTTTGGTAGTGCTAGCCAAGACTTCTTCGGCATTAGGCTCTAGTTCATAAACGATGTCGGCGGATTTTTTGCCAACTTCCGGCTCGGCCGGTGGCTGAATCGGTACTAGCTTTAAGGTTTGAATGCGGTTATTTAGAGTAGAAATAGATTCGGTATAAATTAGATCAATTGCTCCCAACTTGCCACCGCTGACGCCGTCAATAATGGTGTCAATCACCGGCGCGAAGATATTTATATCAGGAATATCCGGGATGTTTTCGTACGCGCCCAGTAAATCGATATTGGTACCACGGGCAAAATGACGAGCGCCCTTACGGCCGTAAACAACCACCGCCGGCCTGGCGGTAGATTTTTTGTCGGCCGCAAAGCCGGCCCCGGCGCTATTGAAGATATTGGCATTATAAGCACCGGCTAAGCCTCGGTCGCTAGTAAAGATTATGTAAAGTTTAGTCTGACCAGTCGGTCTGAAAAAAGGATTATATTTAACTTCAACGTTGGCCGACAAGCGACGCAAGGCGGTTATAGCGGCATCATTATAGACGCGGGCTTTAACTGCGGCGTCCTGAACGCGGCGCATTTTGGTAGCCGCTACCAGCTCCATGGCCTTGGTAATCTGCTGGGTGTTACTGACAGAGCGGATGCGGCGTTTAAGGACTTGGGTTTGGGCCATCACGCGCCTCCTTTCGGAGTCGCAATCATCAATTTACAATTATTAATTTTCAATAATTTAGCATTGAACATTGACCATTGATCATTCATTGTCTTCGACTCTGAGGGATGAGCCCTCAGGCTCAGACTCGAATGAGAACATTGAACATTGAAGATTAAACATTGGAGAGAAGATATCATTTCTTTTCTCCTTGGTAGCCTTTGGCCACAGCTTGGGCAACGTTGAGGATGGTTTTTTTGGCGACTTCAGTCGGCTTGTCGCCTGCTTGTAATTCGGCTACCAATTTAGGGTGTTTCTTGTCTATGGCCAGCAAGGTCGCTTCTTGGGCGGCTTTAACATTCTCGATAGCCACACCATCAAAGGCACCTTCAGTTGCCGCATATATGCTAGCCGCTTGCTGCCAGAGGGTGTAAAGAGAATGGGCCGGTTGTTTGAGGATCTCGGTTAGCAAACGGCCACGGCTTAGGCGGGCTTGAGTTTGCGGATCAAGATCGGACGCCAGTTGTGAAAAGGCGGCCAGTTCGCGGTATTGGGCCAGATCTAAACGCAACCTGCCGGCCACTGATTTAATGGCTGGCGGCTGGGCGTCGCCGCCAACCCGCGAAACGGATAGACCAACTGATATGGCTGGCCTAATGCCTTGATAAAAAAGGTCAGTTTCCAAATAAATCTGGCCATCGGTAATGGAAATTACGTTGGTTGGAATATAGGCGCTAACATCGCCGGCTTGAGTTTCGATGATTGGTAGAGCAGTTAAGGAACCGCCGCCATTTTTCTCCGACAATTTAGCGGCTCGTTCCAGCAGACGTGAATGAAGGTAAAAGACATCACCCGGATAGGCCTCACGACCGGGTGGCCGACGCAATAGCAGGGCCATCTGACGATAGGCGACGGCATGTTTAGATAAATCGTCATAAATAATCAAGGCGTGACGTTTGTTATCACGAAACCACTCGCCGATAGCGCAGCCGCTATATGGTGCTAGATATTGCATCGGGGCGGGGTCGGTTGGTGACGTAACAACGATAATACTGTTGTCCATCGCCCCTTCCTGCTTGAGCCGTTCAATTAAGCGAGCGACCTTGGCCTTTTTTTGGCCAATGGCGACATAAATGCCAACAATGCCGGTTTTTTGCCGGGCCTGATTAATAATGGCGTCCATAGCAATGACTGATTTACCGGTCTGGCGGTCACCATAAATTAGCTCGCGTTGGCCGCGGCCAATCGGAATCATGGCATCAATAGCCACAATGCCGGTTGGTACTGGTTCGTGGACTTTTTGACGATCGAGTACTGACGGCGCTAGACGTTCGACTTCGCTAGTGACTTTAGTTTTGATTGGACCTTTGCCGTCCAGTGGATTACCCAGTGGATCAATTACCCGGCCAATTAATTCCGGTCCGACTGGTACCGATAAAATCCGGCCAGTCAGGCGAACTCGGGCGCCAGCCTTGACGGCCTGATCTTCGGCTAGTAAGACCGCACCAATTTCATCTTCCATCAAATTAAGGGCGAAGGCCGAAACTTTACGGCCGGCCGGTCCGTCAATTTCGATTAACTCGCCGTAGCCGCAGTCGCGCAGGCCGTAGATCCAGGCTACGCCGTCGCCAACCCGCAGCACTACACCAGAAGATTTTTCGTCACCAATATCTTTAAGATCGGCAATCGCTTTGCGGACTTCTCCGGCCAGTTGTTTGATATTGCTACTTGCTTCAGCCACTAGTCGCTCCTTTCAGTCGCTTCAAACTCTGAGCTAGAAACTCTAAGCTCTAAGGTTTGGAATTTGGAATTTGGAATTTGGAATTTGTTTAGAAATTCGGATTTAGAAATTAGAACTTTCATCTGACACCTCCTTTAATATCGGCTAGGCGACGGGCAATGGTTTTATCCCATGTATGATTAGCGGTTTCTATCCGAATACCACCGATAACCGACTCATCAATCTCTTCTTCTAGAATAACATTTTTAACCCCAACGGCTTTTTTCAGCTGGTGCTTGAGTTGTCGACGAAGGTTGTCCGTTAGCTGTGTTGCGGTCGTAACTTTAGCATGGGCCAGTAGGCCGCGATTTTCCAGCTCGTGGGCTACATCCTCCATTAATAAGTCGGTCTGGTTTTTATTTTTAGTGGCAATTAACGCGGCAGCCACGCTTTTAGAAAGTTGATGCCTAGGCCTACCTTTAACCAAATGCTCAATGATATAGTCTGCCAGTTGCCGCCGTGAGATAGACAGGTTCATCGGGCCAGCTCCTTAATGCTGCGTTCAATTAGTTGTCTATCGGCCGCAGCTGACAATTTGCTTTTTAGGACTTTCTCGGTCGCTTCGGTCACTAGACCAGCTAACTCAACTTTAAGCTCATCCCGTAACTTGGCGCGTTCTTGAGCCAGTTGAACTTCGGCTTCTTTTAAGATTCGCTGGGCTTGAGTTTGAGCATTAACCTCGGCCTTACTTAGAACTTCTCGGGCTTGATTTTTAGCTTCGGCAATAGTGACGTCGGCCTGTTCACGAGTTTTATGCAAGATAGTACCGGCTTGCTCTTCGGCTCGGGCTAGGGTTTCTTCTGTTTGTTTAGCTTGGACCAGGCTTTTTTCAAGGGTCTGGCGACGTTCTTCAAGAGTTTTGGTTAACGGCGGTAAAACCCAGCGCTTGATTATTAAAAGCACAATAATGAAAGTGATTAACTGAAAGCCAAAGGACTTAAGATTTAGATTAAAGGCCTCCAGCCCGGACGAGCTTTCAGCTTCAGCTAACTTGACGAATGTGGCTAGCAAAGTTAAAAACCCCTATCGATTAACCGGTGGTAAATAGTATTAGCAGGACGAAGGCCAAAACGGCGTCGACCAGGCCAATCATAATAAAGGCGGTGGCTAAAATTTTTCCCTGCATTTCAGGGTTACGGCCAACCGCACCAACGACTGCCGCACCGACTAAGCCAATACCAACGGCTGGGCCGATGGCACCTAGACCGATGGTTAGGCCTTTGATTAATGCTGGATCAACGTTTTCCATACTATCTCCTTTAACTTATTGACTTAAACTTAATCATAAACTTCTTTAGGTCGCCGGCTGGACCTCGTGCGACTTTCCGCCTCCTTCGTGCGACACCGCTGTCACTAAATAGGTAGCTGTTAACATCATAAACAAATATGCCTGGACAAGCGAGAAGAAAATTTCCAAAAACATAATCGGTAAGGTCGCAGCCCAAGCAAAATTGCCGGCCAAAGCCGAAATAGCATGCAATAGGGCCTCACCGCCATAAATGACGCCAAATAGTCGCAGGCTTAAAGTAACTAAACGCAGGACTTCGCCGAATAATTCATTTAAGCCGATAAAAATATTCATCGGATTAAGCAGGTTGCCGGAGAAGTAATAGCGGAAGCGGCCGGTAAAACCAAGTTGGCGCAGGGCATAAACATGAACAACTAAAAGAGACAGTACGGCCATGGCTAAAGTCGAGTTAAGGTCAGTTGTAAAAGCTCGTAGTAGAGAAGTGGGTTCGCCCGCGACATTGACCGTGACACTGCCCACGCCAGGCAGTAGACCACTTAGGTTGCCGGCCAAAATAAAGACGAAGAGTGTCAAAAGCAGCGGGAAGAAACGCATGGCTTGTTTACGATCGCCAAAGGCATCCGTCATCAGGTTAAAGACCATATCAACAAACGATTCAATGTAGAAGGCTAACCGGCTTTTTGGCCAGATTTGGCTGGCCTTGGCAGCCAGTCCAAACAGAACCAGCACAAAGATGGCCGCGATAATGCCAAACAGCATGCTGTTGGTAAAGTTAAATGGCCCAATCGAAAAAAGTTTTTCGGCTGATAAGGAGACGTTTTCGGATTGAGCCGCCAAAAACGGCATTACCATAGCGACCCTCCACCTTCATGAAAAGTAGCGGCAATCAACTCATCGATAGTCGCAGGACATCTTCGAACCATTTCCTATAAGTTTAATGTCTTATTGGTTAAGTTTCAACTTAGTTGAGCTTCGCTTTATACTAATTCCTATGAGGCAGCTACCAGCGACTGTTCTGGTGATATTTGGTATAACTGGTGATTTATCGCACCGCAAGCTATTGCCAGCCTTGGCTGAAATTAAAAGAGCCGGTCAACTGCCAGCCAAATTTAAATTGGTCGGAGTCAGTAGACGTAAGATCTTAAAAACTCAAGTCCTCCCCGAAGGCTGTACCAACCTAGCCGATGTTTTAGAAACACAAACTATGGATGTCACCAGTCCCGAGGATTACGAAAAGCTAAAGCAAAAACTTGATGCCTATGGTCGGAACTACCAAATTATTTTCTATTTTGCGGTGCCGCCAAGAGCTGTTTTGCCAATTGTCCGTCAGTTAGCCGGGGTAGGTTTGAACCAACCACATACTAAATTGCTTTTAGAGAAGCCCTTCGGCGTCGATCATCAATCAGCCAAAGAGTTAATTTCCGAAATCGACGCTCATTTCAAAGAGCACCAGGTTTTTCGGATTGACCATTATCTAGCTAAAGAAATGGCTCAAAACATAACGGTATTTTTGGGTAGCAACACTATTTTCCGCGATCTTTGGAATAATCAATTTATTGAATCAATCGAGGTTACGGCTTTAGAAAAAATCGGCATTGAAGGTCGCATCGAACTCTGGGAATCAACCGGCACGCTGCGTGACTTTGTCCAAAGCCACTTGCTCCAACTAACAGCGTTAATTTTGATGAAGCCTTGTTCGGACATTTTTGATTTTGACGAAATTCCGCGCCGACGACTGGCCGCCCTCAATGCCATTAAGCCAGCCGATCCAGCTAAGGCAATTCGTGGTCAGTATAAAGATTATCGTCAGGAAGTTGGTAACGTCGACTCGTTTGTGGAGAGTTTCGTTAAGTTGACAGTTGAATCGACCGACCGGCGTTGGCGGGGTGTGCCAATTCAGCTAATGACCGGCAAAAAAATAGACGAAAAGTTTACAGCTATCCGCGTCCGCTTTAAGCAGACTGATACTTCGTCTACCAATTTGTTGATTTTTCGCATCCAGCCAAACGAAGGTATTGAAATAGATCTGTGGGTAAAGAAACCCGGTCTAAAGAGGGAGCTCCAAAAATTAAAATTGGATTTTAGCTACGACCAATCGTCGCGGCTGCCGGATGCCTACGAGATGGTAATTATTGACGCCATTCGTTCCAACCATAGTTTGTTTGCTTCCAGTGCCGAAGTTTTAGCCAGCTGGAAAATCTTGCAACCGGTCTTAGAAACCTGGCAGAAAAATGGCCAAGGCCTGAAGTTTTATAAACCAGGCAGTACTTACGAAGAAGTGTTGGCTAAACCTAATTAACCTAATTCCTAATTGATCTAAACGACTAAAAAGTCCTAAGCTCGAAACTATAAGCTCTAAACAAGTCAGAAATTACAAGCTCCAAACTGTTTGGGATTTGGAATATTAGAACTTATATATTGTTTAGGGTTTCGGTATTAGGATTTAGAGTTTATCGTGGGGGCTTGTTTAGGAATTAGAGTAATTAGTGCAATTAGGAATTTATCATTCGGTATAATAAATACCTATGCCTGGTCCAATAATTGAGGTGCGCGATGTGGTCAAAACGTTCGGCAAAATTAAGGCGGTCGATCACGTTAGCTTCGCAATCATGCGTGGTGAGATATTTGCTTTTTTGGGTCCAAATGGTGCCGGCAAAAGCACTACCATAAAAATGCTAACGACCATGCTTAGGCCGACGTCCGGCGAACTTTATCTAGATGGACACGACGTAACTCGTGAGCAAGCCAAGGCTCGTCAATCTTTTGGCATTGTTTTTCAAGATCCGGCCGTGGAAGAAGAATTGACGGCCTACGAGAACATGCTGTTCCACGCCGTGCTCTACGGTGTACCGAAAGCCGAGCAGCAACCGCGCATTCAAAAATTAATGGAACTGGTTGACCTTTGGGAGCGTAAAGACTCACTGGTGCGAACCTTTTCCGGCGGCATGCGCCGCCGGCTGGAAGTGGCCCGCGGTCTGCTGCATCATCCCAAAATTTTATTTCTTGATGAGCCAACCCTTGGTCTTGATACCCAGACCCGAAAAATTCTTTGGAATTATGTACGCAAGCTCAGCCAAAACGAAGGTATGACTATCTTCTTCACTACCCATTATCTAGACGAGGCCGAAGAAGTGGCCCAGCGGATTGCCATCATTGACCATGGCAAAATTGTGGCCACTGGCACCGCCACCCAGTTAGTTAAACAGACCAAGACCAAGAATCTAGAAGAAGCTTATCTCAAATTGACTGGCGAAGGTATCCGCGATGAAGTTTCGGAAGATTTTAATGGCTTGAATGTGCGAAGCGTAATGCGAGGTCGATGAAATGACAAAGTCATTTTCAAACCCGAAATTCGAAATCCTAAATCCTAAACAATATCTGAGTTCTCCTGTTTCAAATTACAAACGGTTTGGAACATTATTATTTGTTAATTGTGATTTGTTTAGAGCTCCGAGCTTAGGGTTTAGAACTTTGAGCTCAGTGCTTGGCTCCAAAGGAGACGAGCGGTGAGCGAGGTCTATATCCTGTGGTGGCGGCACATGAAGCGCTATCTGCGAACGCGGTCGCGGATCATCGGCGCTGTTGGCCAGCCGCTGCTATTTTTGCTAGCTCTTGGTTACGGCCTTGGCGGTGTTTACAAGCAAGCCGGACAGGGAAATTATCTGCACTTTCTGGTAGCCGGCGTTATTTTACAGACTATTTTGTTTTCCGGCGTTTTTTGGGGCATGCAGATTTTGTTTGATAAACGCTTTGGCTTTTTGAAAGAGATGATGGTGGCGCCGATTTCGCGGCTGCGAATTTTGCTTGGTAATGCCTTAGGCGGGGCGACTATTTCGCTTTTTCAGGGCCTGTTGGTCTTTGCGATTGCCCTCGTGATTGGTTTTCGGCCGGAAAACTGGGCTTTGCTGCCGCTGGCTGGAGCAATCATGCTGATTTTGTCACTAGCCATGACCAGTTTCGGAGCAGGGCTAGCCAGCATGGTTGATGATTTTCAGGGCTTTCAGGCGATTAACAACTTTTTGGTGTTCCCGCTATTTTTCTTATCCAGTGCTTTGTACCCGCTGACTAATGCGCCGGCTGTACTTAATTTTTTGGGTACCATCAATCCCCTTAGCTACGGCGTAGATGCACTGCGTTATGCTCTGATCAATCAATCGCATTTTGGCATTGGCAAGGATCTACTAATACTTGGTCTTACGCTAGTTTTCTGTGTGTGGTTTGCGGTAAATCGCTTTAACCGCCTCCAAGTCTAAACTCTACGGGTACGACCCGTAGAGGAGTTAATCGCTGATTTTTTGGACCTACGGGTTGTACCCGTAGGTAGGCAGTTGGGGATGCGGAGATATAATGATGAGCATGGAACAGCCGTTGGCCGATAGGATGCGGCCGCAGACTTTGGATGATGTCGTAGGCCAAGCCCATATTTTGGGCAAGGGTAAATTACTTCATAAGCTGGTTAGAGCCGGTAAGCCGTTCAGCTTAATTTTTTGGGGGCCGCCGGGCAGTGGTAAAACAACGCTGGCACGCATTATTGCCAATGAAATGGAGGCCGACTTCGTCGAAATTTCCGCTGTTATGGCCGGCAAAGCCGATGTGACGAAGGTAGTCGAACGGGCTAGAAAAAATCAGCAAGGTGATACTACGCAAGCTCCGCGTGCCACCGTGCTTTTTGTGGATGAGATACATCGGTTTAACAAAGCCCAACAGGACGCCTTTTTGCCGCATGTTGAATCTGGCTTAATTACATTAATTGGGGCTACCACTGAGAATCCGAGTTTTGAAGTCATCTCGCCACTGCTTTCCCGCAGCCGGGTAATTGTACTCGAACCACTAGCTAAGAAAGACGTTATAACCATTGTCAAAAGGGCTACTAGAACTGAGAAGATTCCAGCTAAACGATTACCTAAAGAAAGTATTGATTTAATAGCCGAACTATCTAGTGGTGATGGCCGGATTGCTTTGAATACGCTAGAAATGGCTATGCAGTTAACTCCTGGCAAAATAGTGCCGGCCATGATCGAGACTGCCGCGCAGGCCAAGATTCCCGGCTATGATAAGCTTGGCGAATACCACTACAACCTAATCAGCGCTTTCATCAAAAGCCTGCGCGGCAGCCAGCCAACCGCCGCGCTTTACTACATGGCGCGGATGCTGCAAGCCGGCGAAGACCCGAAGTTTATTGCTCGACGGATGGTAATCTTCGCCAGTGAGGATATCGGCATGGCCGCGCCGGCAGCATTAAACCTGGCAGTTTCAACTTTCTTAGCAGTTGAGCGAATTGGCATGCCGGAGTGCCAATTCAACCTCTTCCACTGTGCCACTGTAATGGCCAAAGCACCCAAGTCCCGTGAAATTACCGGTGCTATGCTCAAAGCTTTAGCGGCCGCGCGGGATTACCCGGATTTGCCGGTACCGCTGCATCTGCGTAATGCACCCACAAAGCTCATGCAAGATCTTGGTTACCAAAAAGGCTACAAATGGCAACCCGGCTTCAAACATAAAGAAGGATTTCTGCCGCCAGAACTTGCTGACAGCAGTTTTTTCGATTAGACTAAGCTGTATTAACAATTTAAGTATCAAGAGAGCAGGGAGGGAACGAGCCCAATGATCTGCCGACAACCCCCGCGTGTGGCGGAAAGGTGTCAAGTCTCGTCCGTTTAGGCGGAGAAGATATTAATGACAAATATCCTTTCTGCCTTTCTGAAAGGATTTTTTAATGTCCAAAACCAGCCGAGATTCAGTCACATCCTTTTTGATGAAGGGCTTATCACATTTTGCTTCGGAATCGGTCTGTGCCGGCCATCCTGATAAAATCTGCGATCAGATAAGCGATGCCATTTTAGATGAAGTCTTAAAAAAAGATGCCGATGCTCATGTCCAAGTAGAAACCATGGCTGGCAAAGACTTTTTAATTCTATCCGGCGAAATAAAGACTGCCGCCAAGGGGATTAATTTTGAGAAGATCGCGCGCGGCCAAATAAAGCGTCTCGGCTATACCGAGCCGGTTTGGGGTTTTTCTGATAAATCACCAATTAAAATCAACATCCATGAGCAATCACCGGAAATTGCCGTGGCGGTTGATCATGACGGCGCCGGCGACCAAGGTATGATGTTCGGCTTTGCCTGTCTCGAGACGCCAGAGTTGATACCACTACCTATCATGCTAGCTCATCAGCTAGTTAGAAATATTGATACGACTCGTCAGGAAAAGACTTTGCCGTATTTACGACCAGATGGTAAATCCCAAGTCGTAGTCCGTTATAAGGCCGGCAAGCCAGTTGGCGTAGAACACGTAACTTTAGCTGTGCCGCATGATGAGTCTGTTGAAAATGATCAACTAAAAGAAGATTGTTATAACAAAGTTATTATGCCGGCTTTGGCGAACTATGGTCTAAACGTTGCTAAATCATCGATAGTAGTTAATGGCACCGGCGTTTGGCATCAGCCCGGACCAGCTCAAGACACTGGCTTAACCGGCCGCAAAATCAATGTTGATAGTTACGGTGGCTATGCCCGAGTAGGCGGTGGCAGCTTTTCTGGCAAAGACCCAACCAAAGTCGATCGTTCTGCTGCCTATGCCGCTCGTTTTATAGCCAAAAATATTGTGGCGGCCGGCCTGGCCGCCAAATGCGAAGTCGGCCTTGCTTATTACATCGGCGGCAAAAAGCCGGTGATGATGGAAATTGATACTTTTGAGACCAGCCAATATAGCAACAAAGCCATTGACGACTTTGCCAAAAAAATTATTGACACCTCGGTCCACGGAATTATCGAGGGACTTGATCTGCGCCGGCCGATTTATCTGCCAACCGCCGTTTACGGGCATTTTGGTAAACCTGATTTACCCTGGGAGCAGATTATCTAGTCACATATCCGCACTATACTGGCCGGTTAGAGTTTTATTTTTGGCAGGGGGAGTTTTGGTAAACGGATAAGTCTTTTACGTCGTTTGTGATCGGATTCATCTTCGATTTCGTGTCCAATAATCTCTTCAATTAAATCTTCAATAGTGACGATGCCAATAATTTTGTCATCACGTTCAACCGGCAGCAGGTGGGTTCGGGCCGCAATAAACTTGCGAAACAGTGTATCTAGAGCTGTCATGGTGCCGACCATCCGAGTCGGATGAAGCGTCATATCGTCAACTCGGTACTCATTTTCATCAAAATCGATATCAACTAATTCTTTGACCAACAAAATGCCATGGCATCTAGTTTTGACTTGATTAAGTACTGGAATACGGCTAAAGCCAGCCTCTTTAAGCTCATCAATTTTGACGCCGGTTAAGACGGTATCTGGCGTTAACCAATAGACTTTAGAGATTGGCGTCATGATATCGCGGACCCTTTTTTCGCTTAAAACAATGGCGCCCTTCATGATTTCCACTTCGTCAGGATCAAGTTCGCTGGCCTCATGGCCGGCATGTTCGGCGATGATAATGCCCAGCTCGCGACGGCTTGTTAAACGAGCCTGTTCGTCACCTAACATAGCGTCCAAC
>MGCU01000017.1 GCA_001790525.1 Candidatus Saccharibacteria bacterium RIFCSPHIGHO2_12_FULL_47_16b | reverse complement strand
CTATATTGCCGCCAATCGAACGTTTGGAAGAAATAGAACTTTGTGATTTCGTGGGAGCGTTGAGCGTGGCCGCGATAGCCAATTGGATGCCTTACCGCGGCACCGGTAGTCGGCTTGGAATTCGTGTCCATCCTTTGAACGACCCAGAGTTAATTATTGCTTGTTTCAAACCTTTATAATTGAACCATGTCTGATACACTGATTGCCACGTTTGGTGGACTGTGGGCGATGATGGCTTGGGGGATCAGCGACTGGATTGCTGCCCGTAGCAGCCGCCGGCAGTGGAACGCATTTGACGTCAATTTAGCCATCCAACTACCGGGTCTATTTATCATGCTGGCGGTATTTTTCTTAACTAATCAACCCTGGCCAAGCCTGGCTCATGCTTTGACCATATCATTAGCCGGGCTATCTTTTACTGGTGCTTACATATCTTTCGTTAAAGCTTTGTCTATCGGCGCAGTCGGCCTGGTGGTACCTTTAGCTAGTTTGTTCCCGGTTATTACAATCATCCTGTCGGTGATTTTCTTAACAGTTTCTTTTAGCGGCTGGCAGTATCTAGCGATGATGATTGTCATTACCGGTGTTGTCTTATTGGCAGTCGAAAAGCGCAACAGAAACCTTCCGCTAAAGGTTCAGCACCAAGCAGCGATATTCGCCCTTATTGCTTCGTTCTTGTGGGGGCTTGGGAATTTTGTCCAAAATATGGTTATCACTAAAGAACCTTGGCAGGTTATTTTGACTTTTGTAAATGTCTCGATGGCTATAGCGGCTATTTTGATTGTGCTACTGGTTAGCCGAAGAAGCTTCGGCCGAAAAATTAAAGAAGTTTCAAATAATCGACTTGGCCTGTTGGCCGGCGTTGCCGTAACTACCGGATCATTTGGATTCTACTCAGGTTCAAACCGCGCCGGCAGTGTTATCATCCCATCAGTGGTTGCGGCGGCCTCGCCACTGGTAGCTTCATTTTTGAGTTGGGTTTTCGACAAAGAAAAACTAACTTTATTAAAGCGTGCCGGCGCCGTTATCGCAGTAGCCGGCATAATCATGCTCAACATTTTATAGATAGACTATACTTAAAACATGTTAAAAAAGAAGAAACAGCGGATTTACGCCTTTATTGACAGTCAGAACTTAAACGTCAGTACCCAGAAGTTCGGCTGGAAGATGGATTGGCGCAAGTTCCGCAAATTCCTAAAAGATAAATACGGCGTGACGCGAGCTTATCTCTTTATTGGCTACGTGCCGGAAATGATGGAGATGTACGAGTTCCTGCATGGACTTGGCTACGGCGTGGTATTAAAGCCAACGCTTGAGATGCACCGTATACCCAAAGACGCGTCCATCAAACTGGAAGGGGAAGATAAAAAGCCAGTCAAAGGTAATGTTGATGCCGACATGGTTCTTTGGACCATGAAAGAAATGCCAAATTACGATAAAGCCGTCATTGTCACCGGCGACGGCGACTTCTTTACATTAATTGAATACCTAAAAGAGCAGGGCAGGCTTCACAAACTACTGACGCCAAATGTTCACTACTCAAGTTTGTTCAAACCGTTCCAAAAAAATATCGAACAACTTGGCAAATACCACCGCCAACTTAGCTACAAATCCCGCAAACCAACTCCAAAATAAATATACAAAAGCTATTCATAAGCGTAACAGAACTATGCTATCGCATAGTTTTGTTTTGGGTGAGTCAGAAGTGCCAAACTGTTTTGCGCTACAGCTGTGACTTCCATATACTTAGACTATGAGTAGGGATGTTGAAGAGGGAAGGATTGCTCAGGATTGGCAAACGCTGGAGGCGTTGACAATTAAGCTGGCGGCTAAAATCGTTGATTACAGCCAAAAACACAAGCTCAAATTTTCCAAAATGCTGGTAATCCCCAAAGGCGGCTATTTTCTGGGCTTGTTACTTCCGGAGATGCTCGGTTTTAACAACGACCAATTGATACATACTTGTGTCCAAACCTACGTGCCGGGTGCCGGCGATGCCCAAACCGGCAGTTTGATTCTGGGTCCGATGCCAGCCGAAGTAGATATAAAAGGGCAGGATATATTGATTGTGGATGAGGTTTGGGACACCGGCATGACGCTCGACTTTGTCGTCCGCTACCTTAAAGACCGCGGCAGTAAAACTATCACTATTGCCGTGCTGCATTACAAACCGGGCAAAAGCCGGATTAAGGACAAAAAACCAGATATTTTCGTAAAGCAAACAAATGCTTGGATTGATTATGCTTGGGAAACAGCTCGCATCAAAGGTAAGCAGCCGGTCAGCGTTTCTCGCCAGATCAAACCCTCGCGCATCTTCAAACTCGACCCGCCACCCAAATAGTTGATTAATTATAATTAATGTTATATAATACCCATTTCAATGAGAGCTATTACCGAGAGAATTAACCATCTAACACCTACAGAACTACTGGCTGCTTATCTTATATTTGGTGCATGGACTACATGGGCCGCCACAGATTTATATGACCGTGTTAAGCAGATAAATGCGACCAACGAAACTCGGCGTTCCCAAGATTCTGCTTTAATTCAAAATGCTGCTCAAGGGGTAGGCGAACTTGTATCTAGAAGGATCGTATTTGGCGGTGCGGAATATCGGATTTCACCAAACGGTCAGGAGGGTGTTTTCTTGCTTAGCGCTCGTAAAGGTGATAAGTTGCGTAAAGTTGAAGTACGAATGGATATTCACGGCGGTAAAGCCCGCTCCAAAGATACAACCTACGTTTCGCTAAAGGAGTATAAGTGCAAAGCGGACCTATGCTTAGACGACCAGACTGAATTGAATATTAGAAAAACTAAGAGTGGCAATTGGGTAGTTGAATCAGGTAGCAAATCGATAGATCCGGAGACTGGGAGTAACTTTGTACAAATTGAAGCCAACGAACTTCTAGCTTCGGTCAAACCAAAATTGTAATAGGATGGCCAAACGTTATCTCCTAAAGCGTCGACAGTTTGGCGATCCGATTCTGAGGAAGAAGGCAAAGGCGCTATCGAAAAAGGAAATTTTATCACCGCAAACCAGACGGCTCATAGCCAATATGCGCTATACGCTGGCTAAGAAAAAATATGGCGTTGGATTGGCGGCGCCGCAAGTCGGTGGAAATGTTACACTGGCTATCGTTGAAATTAAACCGACTAAAACTCGGCCAAAATTACCGGAAGAAAAATGGGCAAGTTTAGTTCTTATCAATCCAAAAATTATTAAAACTCTCGGTGGCAGGCGGCAACTATATGAAGGTTGCATTAGTTTTGCTGAAGTGTTTGCTAAAGTGCCGCGCTACAAAAAAATCCGCGTCCGTTACCTTGACGAGAAAGCCAAGACCCACGAGAGAAATTTTAAGGGTTTGTTAGCCCATGTTATCCAGCATGAAATTGATCATCTTGATGGAGTACTATTTGTTGATCGCGTGAAAGACGAAACTTCATTCATTACCCAAGCCGAATACATCAAGCGGATAAAGAAGCAAAAAGTAACAAGTAACAAGCAAAAAGCAAAGTCCAGAAAGCGTATACTCAGAAAAGATAAATGAAAATGCTTAGCTCAATCCCTCATGTTGACCTCGTCGTTAGTTCCTTTAATAAAAGTCTACCTTTTTACAAAAAACTGTTCGAAGTGCTTGGCTGGGAAAAAGAATCAGAAACTAAAGGTGAGAGAGGCGAACGACTTATCTATTTTGCAGGTCCTGGCGGAAAATTGGATTCGGCCATCGGTCTTCGTGAAAGACAATCACATAATCGCTCAACGCCCTATGATAGGTATGATCTAGGCTTTCACCATGTGGCAATAAATGCACCTACCCGCAGACTTGTTAATGATGTTGCGGCATGGTTGAGAAAAGAGGGATATAAAATTGAAAGTGGGCCGGAAGAGTATTACAACAAAAACTACTATGCGTTGTTCTTTTGTGATCCGGATGGACTGAAACTTGAAGTAGTGTCAAGAGAATGAATCGTTCTTCCAATAATAAGGTTGGGATTTTGGCGGGGACGTTTGATCCGGTGCATGCGGGGCACATTACATTCGCTGAGCAGGCCATTAAACAATTAGCTTTAGATAAAGTCGTTTTTTTGCCGGAGCGCCAGCCACGAGGCAAAAAAATTGTTACAGAATTGAACGATCGTTCAAAAATGTTAGAGTTGGCTGTTGAAGGTTATGAAAATTTTGAAATTTACGATACAAACGAGTTGCACTTTACTTTAGTAAAAACACTGCCTAAATTGCGGTCTAAATACCCTAATTCAGAATTTGTATTTTTAGTTGGTTCGGATGTTGGCCATCATCTGGCTGAATGGAGCGATATTTATCAGCATGCTGATAAAGTTACTTTTTTGGTGTCAGTTCGCTCAGGGCATGATGAAACTGAAATTCAAAATGAGTCGCCAAAGCTGCAACTTAATTTTTTGAAGGCCCCAAACCCACAATTGTCATCACGCCAAATCCGCGAAGGTCGAGCCAAAACCGGCATCGCCAAAGTTGATCACTATATTGCCGAACACCACCTCTACAGCTAATATATAGATTAATGACTAAGCGGAGCGTTGAGGAACGCCTGGTGGCCATAGAAGCCAGGAACGCCAGAGTGGAGAAGAATAAAGCCTGGGAAACCAGCCTGACGCGGCGCTTAAGCATCGCTCTACTGACTTACTTTGTGGTGGTTGCTTATCTGTTACTAATCGATAATGATCGTCCATACGTTACTGCCATCGTGCCAGCCGTCGGTTATTTTCTGTCAACATTGGTAATGCGAAACATTAAAAGTTTGTGGCAGGGCAGGAGACGCTAGGCTATGCACATTGTGTCGGCAGACCAGTTCAGCGTAGGTGACATTGATGAGATCTTTGAATCCGCCGCCCGAATGAAAAAGACGTTGGCTACCGTAGGCGGCAGAGAAAAACTGGCTAAAAAATATCCAGGACGCCAAGTTGCCACACTTTTTTATCAACCTTCAACTCGCACACGTTTAAGCTTTGAAACCGCCGCCTTAAAGCTCGGCATGGGTGTGGTTGGAAC
>MGCU01000016.1 GCA_001790525.1 Candidatus Saccharibacteria bacterium RIFCSPHIGHO2_12_FULL_47_16b | reverse complement strand
CTCGACTAGACAATTCTGTCATAGTTGACACTATACGCCATATCTGTTAAAACAGCGATTGCTTATGCTAAACCGAGGGCCTTTTCGATTTTTTGGCGGAAGTCGTCAAGTGTTGAGTTGTTTTCTATAAAGATGTCGGCCTGGGCTTTGACTTTAGATAGGCTTAGGGTGGCTTCGTCACCGCGGTGCTGCATTTCGACTTTTTCGTCTTTTAGAAACTCCTCATAGGCCATCTGGCTTTCCTTATCACGTTGGCGGCTGGCTACTCGTTGATAACGAATTTTCGGATCAGCGTCCACCCAAACCATTATTCCGCCGGCTTTTTTAACAGCTTCTGCTTCGCCGCTATTTCGAAGTGAGCCAACTACTAAACCATTGAACTTTTTACCGGTTTTTTTAAATTCGTCGACTGCCATATCCACCAGTACACCGAGCCCTTTTTTGCGGCGCCACTCGGCACTGATTTGTCTTAGCGGCTCGCGCTCCGGTTTGAGACCGCGTTTTTTGGCCTCCTCACGCAGAAAATCAGACACAGTAATAAATATAAAGCCGTGATACTTAGCTAAAATCTCACCGAGCGTATCTTTGCCCGCCCCGTTTGTCCCAGCCAGCCCAATAATTTTCATGATTCTTTTTAGAGGTCTGATCTTGCAAAAAGATAGGTAAAATCTAGTGATTTTGCATAAAATCTCTTTGCTTTTTGCAAGGTCAGACCTCATATAAGTTTACTGCAAATATTCGTGTAACTTTCTGGTGTCTTTGTGTTTGCGTAGTTTGGCTAGAGCTTTAGCTTCAATTTGGCGGATACGTTCGCGGGTGACTGAAAATTCCTGGCCAACCTCCTCTAGCGTGTGGCTTTTGCCGTCGTCCAAACCAAAACGCAGCCGCAGGATTTTCTGTTCACGTTCTGTTAGTGAGCCTAAAATCTTCTTGACTTGCTCCTTCAATAATTGCTCGGAAGCTGATTCGGTTGGTGTTTTGGTGTCTTCATCCTCGATAAAATCACCTAACACTGAATCTTCTTCGTCGTCACGCACGGAAGCGTCAAGACTGGAAATATCCTGTTTGATTTTCATGATGTGCTCAACCTTATCAACGTCCATTTCCATGGCTACCGCAATTTCTTCGTTGGTTGGTTCGCGGTTTAGCTCTTGCGTTAGCCGTCGTTGGGTGCGCAGCAGTTTATTAATGGTTTCAACCATGTGCACCGGAATCCGAATGGTCCGAGCTTGATCGGCAATCGCCCGTGTTATTGCCTGGCGGATCCACCAAGTGGCGTAGGTTGAGAACTTAAAGCCGCGCTCCGGATCGAATTTTTCGACGGCCCGTAGTAAGCCGGTATTACCCTCTTGAATCAAATCCAGCAAATCCAGCCCGCGGCCAACATAGCGTTTGGCAATTGAAACAACTAGGCGCATGTTAGCCTCGGCCATGGCATCTTTGGCCCGCTTGTCGCCGGACACGACTTTCTTAGCTAGAGCCAATTCTTCCACGGGCGTCAGCAGCGGAATTTTCCCAATTTCGCGCAGGTACAGACGAACCGAATCATCAGAAATATCATCAATGTATGACTTATCCTCAACTACCTCTTCTTCCTCCTCGGTCTCCCATTCGTTAGAAAAACCACTGGCGTCTGGTTCGGTAGCCTCAATCAGTTCAATCTCGTTTTCAATCAGCTCGGCGTAAAGTTTCTCCAAAACGTCAATGTTGGCCGGTGTGTCAGGAATTTGTTTGAAGATCTCAATTTGCTTGAGGCTGCCTTCTTTTTTGCCTTTAGTTAAAAGTTTTTGAATCTCCTTATCATACGGACTAGGCTCTTTAATCGGTTTAGCCGCTGGTTTAGCCTTAATCGGTCTAGCTTTGGCGGCTTTACGAGTTTGAACTCGCCGTATGGCTGGCTTAATCCGCGTTGGCTTGGGCTTGGGCGCATTTTTTCTCTTGGCCATCATGTTCCTTTCGTCGCAATGCTCAATTATCAATGCTCATTGCTCAATGAATTATTAATGACACATTAATTCAATGCATTGCTGCATTGATTACTTGACCATTCATTGAACATTGATACTTGAAAATTGTACATTATTTTATCAGTTGATTAAGTTGGTTAACTTTTTTTAAGTACTTGTCCAGTTTTTTTTCGTCGTCAGTTTGGTGCATCAGGCTAGCCAGACGAGTTTTGGCAATTTTTACGTATTTTTCGATTAGACGTTGTTTGAGACCGGCAGCCTGCTCGGCCAAATCATCGCTCGGCAGGCTTTGGTATAGCTCCTCAAACTGTAGGGTTAGTATCTTAACATAATCGGCTGCTGGCTGCAAGGGTTTAGGCAAGGTCTTGCCTCGAAAATCCGGATTTTTCTTTAAAAAATCAAAAACCAGCCGGGATGAGCCATCACTAAAATACTGCGGCTTGCAATCATCCAGTAAATACCTGATTTTTGGGGCAAAGAAAGTCATTGCCAAAAAATGATCCTGCAACTTCTGGTATTCAGCCGCGGCTAGGTCTAGCGCTGGTATATCTTTAGGCCGGCGGCGCGGGGTTATAGTTGTTGAGGCGCTTACTCGTTCAAACTTAGCTTTGACTGCTTCCAAACTGCTCTGCGTTACTTCGGCCACTATTTTTAAGTAGTGTTCCTGTTCCAAGGCGTCTTGCAAGCGCCGGACTACTGCCAGCACAGCGTCTGAAAACTCTCGTTTGCCTTGGGCGGTAGTTAAATCAAGGCTTTGACGATATTGGTCAATCACCCAATCCGGCGCGTATTTACGTTCTTCAATCGCCTTTTGCCACGCATCAACGCCTTTTTTCCTAATCAACTCATCGTTGTCCTTGGCGTCTTTAAGGTTGATAATGCTTAAATCAACGCCAGTCTTCTGGGCTAGTGGGATTGAACGAATGGTCGCCTCCAGCCCGGCCCGGTCGGCATCAAAGCATAAGCGAATATCGCCAGTGAAGCGCTTAAGTAACCGCAGGTGAGGCTCGGTCATGGCCGTGCCAGCACTGGCTACCACATTACGTACGCCGGCTTGATGGCTAGCAATTACATCCATATTACCTTCTACAACTACGGTGTAACCTTGCTTTCGAATTGCTTCCTTGGCCAGATGCAGGCCAAAAATGTGGCGGCTTTTATCATAGACCAAAGTCTGTGGTGTATTAATGTACTTAGGCGCATCGGCTGTCTCTTTTAGAAGGCGGGCAGTAAAGCCAACCACTTGCCCTTGGCTATCAGCTAGCGGAATCATAATCCGACCGCGAAACATATCAAAAGCCCGATCGCGCCGCTCGCTGGCCAGTCCAGCCAGTTTAACCTCATGCATGTCAAAACCATTTTTACCTAAAAAGTCAGCTAAAGCTGTTCGATTGCCGGGAGCATAACCAATTTGCCAATCCAGCAGAGTCTGTTTACTAAAGCCTCGCTTTTTTAGTAAGTACTCCAAAGCTGCTCGATTAGTTATTAATTGCCTTTGGTAAAACCTGGTGGCTAATTCTAAGGCTTTGAGAATGTAGGCCTTTGGCCGCTCTGGTTTGGCGCCCTTTGGCGCAAACTGCGATAAGTCAATCCCGGCTTTACGAGCTAAAAGCTCGAGTGTGCCGCGAAAGTCCAGCCCTTCCATTTCCATGACAAAACTAATCATGTCGCCGCCTTTGCCAGAACTAAAATCGTGCCAAATCTGTTTTTCTGGACTAACCATAAAGCTGGGCGTCTTTTCATTAGTCCATGGACTTAAACCCTTGAAGTTACGGCCACTGCGCTTAAGTTGGACGTATTCACCAATCACATCCTCAATATTTAATCGAGCCTTAATCTCCTGAACTGCGTCCATATGTCCAGTATAACTGGACAATTATCAATTTACATTTTTCAATTTTCATTGAGTTTTCATTTATCAATTATCAATTCCAGCTTTGACTTAAAGCCAATTAAAAGTTATAAGTATTCGGATGAGTATTTTTCACAGAGGTCCGGAGTTGCCGCCTAATATAGTAAGTGGTGCTGAAGTTGATATTTCGAGTGGCGAACTGGAGAAAATTCGCAGACTCCTGGAAGAAAATGGACCGGATAAGTTGTCGAATCTTGAGGCCTTAGAGCGAATAGAGCATATGATTGCTCGGCGCACCGACTTGGTCGCCGAATCTCATTTTAAAAGACTTGGCCAAATAGATCCTTTTAATCCTGATTTTGAAGTTACTCTTGAGTTGACTTCAACGAGTGGTGAAAAACAAACACCAAGGCCGGCACTATCGGTAATAACCCGCCGTCTGCGTTGGGCAAAAGAAGATAATAACCGAGGACTTGATCTCGAGTACTGGAACGCTGATAGAAACTCAAGATTCTTTTCTTACAGTCATGTGGTCGTACCGATGTCTACGGTTATAACAAGAACAAAAACCGGTGGCGAAAGACATTATGCCGATTTTTCTCAAATGGGCCTGATCAAAGACTTGGAAGCTCGAAACATTTATATTCAGAACCTTTATGACACGCTTCGGGCTATCTTTGAGCCGCCAAGTCAATAATTTCCAGCTTTCAACCCTATACCCTAAACCCTAGCCCCTGTTACAATGTGCTTATGCTACCTGAAGATAAAAACACATTACCGCCGCAGCCGAATTTTGATTTTATTATGAAAGATGAGCCTAAACCGAAGCGCAAGTTCGGCCTGCCTAAAATGACATGGCCGATGTTGGTGATTGTAATTGGAGCTTTACTGGCTATTTTGATAACAATTTTTGGGTTGGCTTTCCGCGGTTCCGGCAATACCGAAAAAATCTATAGCCTCATTTCGCAAACTGCGGAAATCGTTAGGGTCAATTCACTAGCCACTGGCCAGGCCAAGGATGCCGACACCAAGAATCTGATAGTTACAGCCTCGGCTGCCTTATCCAGTCAGCAAAAACAACTTCAAGACTATTTGAGCAGTAAAAAAGTTAAGATTGATAATAAAAAAATTGCGCCGGCCGCTAGCAGCGATATTGACAATAAGCTCAAGGACGCCTTGGCTAATAATATCTATGACCAAACATACCTAAACTATCTAAAAGGCGAGCTGACCTCTTACCAAAATTCACTAGACACTGCTTACCAATCAGCTGGTAGCGAACTTAAAAGCATTCTATCGGCAGCCTATGGCAGCACTGCCGTGATCCTCTCGGCCCCCCAACTCAAATAGACAATAAACAATCAGCAATAAGCAATAAGCAAATTTTTTGTTTATTGTTTATTGTTTATTGTTTTTTACTAGGTCGTAACTATGACGAATTAAATCCTTTATTTCTTGATCATTTAACTGCCCAGTCAGCACGAAAGTGTTCCAATGCTTTTTGTTTAAATGATAACCGGGCATAACCGTATCGTACTTAGCACGCAGAGTCTCGGCTAGTTGAGGATCGCACTTTAAACTGATTCGCACTGGCTTTTTGCCTTCCATAATCAGCGCAAACATCTTCCAGTCGCCACGCACCGCCTTGCCCTGCCCACCGACGGAGCCGGCGGCACCGGCAGACTCTTGGCGCATTGCGGCGTCAGTAACGCTACCTCGCTCACTCACCGTAGTTCGTCTACGGCTCCTTCGCTCATCGCTAAGCTCGTGAGCTGACTTTGACAAGCTTGGCTTTGCCGAGATTGTAAAGTCAAGCCCTTGTCTTCCTTGCACTGCATCCAAGTGCGAGGCGCTGGAAGCAACAAATACTTTATAGACGGCTACCTCCTCGCCGAATGGATAATCCAGCCGTGCCTTAGGCAGGCTTAGAATAAATTTTTCGAGTTGCTTATGAGAAAAAGACTTGTTCGTAGTTTCTAGTCGTTTAGCCCTTGGCCATAGAGTTAACCCACCAAGCGACTACGATCAGAACGGCGTAGACGACTAGTGAAGTCCAGAAGGCACTCCATGCCCAAGCTTCACCGCTGCTGAACCAGTCGCCGAACAGCATGCCGCCGACGCTGTTGAAGAAGTTGAACGTGGCGAAGCCGAAAATAACGGCTGTTGTTAAATTGTTGACTCTTTCGTTTTTGAGCATGTCCATAGTTTCCTATGCCTCCTTAATTGATACATATAATATAACCCCGAAAGGCTAGTTTATCAATCTAGCTGTGAATAAATTTATTTGTCGGGTTTAAAGCCTAAGCAAGCCGAGTTAATACAATAATGCACACCGCTAGGGTGGTCTTTAACGCCTTCAAATAAATGACCAAGGTGGGCGCCGCAGTTTTTGCAAAGCACTTCCACTCTATGCACGCCAAGACTGCTGTCGTCTTTCAGCTCAACAGCATCACTTTTGGCAACTTCAGCAAAGCTTGGCCAGCCGGCCAGCCCTGGTTCTTTAGATTCGAATTTTGATGAACTACTAAAAAGTTTCGCCCCGCAGTTCACACAGGTATACATACCAGCTTTGTTATGGTTAACGTATTGCCCGCTAAATGGTGCCTCGGTGCCCTTTTTAAATAAAATGTCTTTCTGCTCTTTTGTTAAATTTTTATTCATTTGTTTGGCCATAATCTTTCTCCTTTACTTCATTTTAGCAAGGCCCATGTAATGGGTTTTTAGTTGGGGTTCAAAATGCTCGACGGCGTAACGCAAGGTTGTCCGCGGCATGGTGGCCGCATGTCTATCCAAAAATTTTTCAAGTTCAGCTCGTCCGGCGTTTTTGCCTATCTCGCGCAGCATCCAACCAACAGCCTTTTGAATTAAGTCGTGTTTATCATCAATCAGTATATCGATAATTTTAAAGGCATCGGTAAAATCGCCCTGACTAATCCAGCCGGCGGTCGAAAGCATGGCGATTCGTCTGTCCCAAATGGATTTTGATTTGGCCAATTGAACTAAAACCGCCCGAGAATGGTTGGTTAGATAATCGCCAAGGATGTATGGCGCCGAACTATCAACCAGGTCCCAATTATTAACATAAGCTCGGTTCTTATGATAGAAGCTGGCGATAGTCTTCTTACCTGCATCATCAGCTCGTTTATATTGATCTACCAAAATAAATAGCCCGGTTAGACGTTCCTCGTGCCACGGGCTGACAACTAATTTTTTAACTTCAACTAGATCGAGATCGCCAAATTGCTTGGCAATTTTTCTTTGCTCGGGCACTGTCACGCCCAAAAATTTATCGCCCTCGGCGTACTGACCCGGGCCGGACTTAAAAAACCAAGCCGAGACTTTGGCTTTGGCCGTTGTGGCTAACTTCCGCAAGGCCTGGCCTACTTCTTCTGCCCTCACATTTTCTCCGGTGCGGTAATGTTCAGTAGACCTAAGCCATCTTTCAAAACATTGGCATAAGTTCTGACAAGTTCAAGACGAGTCGCTTCCCGCACATCACCAATCACTCGGTTATTTTCATAAAAACGGTTGAAAACTTGGGCCAGCTCATAAAGATAAGTGCAAATATGGCTGGGCAACAGCTCATCAGCGGCAGCCTCGACCACTTCGGCAAACTCCCCAATTTTCCGAACCAAACTTCTCTCCTGCTCATCAAATTGGAAGCTACTGTCTACTGTCTTCTGTCTACCGTCTGCTTTTTGCAATATGCTATTCGCCCTAACAAACGCATATTGCAAATATGGTCCGCTATTGCCTTCCAAGCTAACGGATTCGGCCGGGTCAAACAGAATGTCAGCGCCAATTCTTTGCTTCAAAAAAGCGTATTTAACGGCTCCCAACGTCACAGCAAAATTGGCGACTCGGTTAGCCTTTTTATTGGCTTCACTAACCGCGTCCAGCACGTCCTCGGCTTTAATGATGTTACCCAAACGGCTGCTCATTCTAATGCCACTACTAAGTTTAACTATGCCATGCGTAATATGAGTGGTTTTCTCAACCAGTTCGGGTTCGAATTGTTCGACAGCTTTTAACACCACTTGCATATACTCATAAATTTCGTTATCGGTAATGACAATTGACCTATCAAAATGATAATCCTGCCACTTTTTGAGGATTAAACCGACATCTTTGGTTTCATAAGTTGGCAAGCCCTGGCTGTTAATAAAAACTCGGGTGTGCATATTGTGGACCTCGCCCTTAAAAACAATGGCTCCATCGCTTTCCTCAAAAACCTTGCCGACGTTGTCTTTGACGGCCTTAAGACCGGATTCGACTGTTGTGCTTTCCGGGTAATATTTTTCAAAGCCTGATCCAATTTTTTTATAAAACTGGTCAAAGTAGTCATAGCTCCACTGCCGAGTGGTCCAGTAAATTTGGGCTAGCGGCGAAGTTTTATCTTTCTGTTCATGCAGGCCGTAAATTTTTTCGTTTAGGGTTTTAATTTCGGCCTTGGCCGCCTCGTCTTTTTTGTATAA
Source organism: Candidatus Saccharibacteria bacterium RIFCSPHIGHO2_12_FULL_47_16b (assembly GCA_001790525.1). Classification (GTDB taxonomy): domain Bacteria; phylum Patescibacteriota; class Saccharimonadia; order Saccharimonadales; family UBA10212; genus UBA10212. The sequence goes on along the minus strand of MGCU01000016.1, from coordinate 15,464 downwards.
ATCATTGCCCTCGACATAACGCTCGGCCAGCCATTGAGCCCGCTGGTCTGGCTCAACTTCTGCCAGTTCTTCAGCATTCTCGCCGCCCAACTTTTGGATGACGGTATAAAGAGCCTTGGCCACATGCAGACCAACGTCGCCGCCAAAATTAACCCGGTGAACATTCGCCCCGACCGCTTCCAGCAGTTTGGCGATGCTGTCGCCAACCACGCTGGTATAAAGATGACCAACGTGCAAAACCTTGAAGGGATTGGGATCAGAATATTCAGCCACGACTTCTTGGTCTTTTAATTTTTGAGCTGGCCGAGCCGTCATTAATTTGGTCAAAGCCTCATCATTAAGCCGGAAATTAATAAAACCCGGCTCGGCAACGGTCGGCTTACCGTCCAGAAGCGGCGAATCAATAGCTTCAACCAAAGCAGCGGCGATTTCGGCCGGTTTTTTGTGCACCTGAGCAGCCAGCTGCATAGCCACGTTGGTGCTAAAGTCACCAAATTTTTCTTCCGGCCGAGTCAGTTCCGGCTCGATATCCGCTCCAAACAGTTTTTTCGCGGCGGCCGAAATCGCCGCCTTCAACTCCTCGTGCATACAATTATCATAACAGTTCCAGAGCTTCACACTTGAGCAAAGTTCAAGGCAGCGGTGAGAATCGAAGCGAGGCGTATTTGAAGATACGACGAGCAAGAATCGCAGCCGATAACGCCGAAGTTTGCAAGAGCATCAGCGGTGCGGCCGGCTCCGCCGGACGGCAGGCTGGTGCGGTGTGGAGTTCTGGGGCTTAAGGAACTGCCAGATTGCGAGGTACAGCCCGCCAATCACCACAAACAACAAACTTGTCACATTAATCATCCGTGGGTGGCCAAATGGATCAATCAATCTATCGTAGGTATTTAGAATTAACCCGCCAGGATTCGCTAAGACGTCCCAAGAATTCCAGCGCAAATCGCGGCCAAGGTAGATAGCAAAGCCAGCCGCCAAAATTACTAAGCCTATGATAACGGCTGACCTCCAGTGACTTAATCGTTTAAGCAACTGCTTGTGGATTAGGTACAAACTGGTGAATCCGGCCAAAAAACCAGATGCCACAAGTATATTAATTAAGGCAATATCATAGAGCTGGCTAATTTCGCCAGTGTCTTCTATATGAATAAAATCGGTCATGACATACCAAGCGTTAGGTAAAAAGGCCAGCCATAACAGCAGCAGGCCTAACCCCTGCCAACTTAGCCATTTATGTTCTTTCAAATAGCGTGTCAACAGCCAGGCCGATAGTAATGCCAGCCAAGCCAGCAGAATATTTTCCGGAATAAACCAATAGCGCGGCGTGCCGGTAATTAAATAGCGCAGTAAGAACAAACCTAGACAAAGCGTGTTAATAACGACGGCCGCTCCAATAAAACGCTTCTCCGCCCCGCTTAAGGTCATACTTGCATTATATAGAAACTGAAGATAACTTTAGTGTAATGAAGCTAATGATAATTTGGGGTAGTACCCGGCAGGAGCGTAAGGGAGGACCGGTAGCTTATTGGGTTAAGTCGGTCGCCAAACGCGACAAACGTTTTGACAAAGTTGACTTTGTTGACCTGCGCGAGCTTAACCTGCCCTTTTATGACGAACCGGTTGACGCCTTCAGCATCGCTAAACCAGAGGATTATACCAGCCCCGAAGGTCAGGCTTGGGCTGAACGAGTAATTAAGTCTGATGCGGTTATTTTAGTGACGCCGGAATACAATCATGGTCCGCCAGCAGTTTTAAAAAACGCCCTCGATTACGTGGGCAATCCCTGGATCGATAAACCGGTCGGACTAATTAGTTACGGCGGCCGGGTTGGGGGTGCCAGGGCAATCGAACAGCTGCGTTCCATCACCATTGAGCTTGGTTTAATCAATGTGGCCAATGCGATTCACTTTGTTAGGTTTAGCCGAACTTTCGAGTCCGGTGAAGAACCAAGTGAAGTCTCCAACGAAAGCCTCCAAAAAATGTTCAGCGAAATAATCCGCCTCCATACCGCTTTCAGCAAGCCCTAATGTTTAAGTCCTAAACCCCAAATAATTCCTAAATTCGAAACTTTAAAAAAACAAACTGCTCATAATGTTGTTGCTTAGAACTTGGAGTTTGTTTAGGATTTCGAGTTTAGAGCTTAGGGCTTAATATCTTATGAGCCACTGGGGGCTGTCAAGCAAGTGCTCAAGCCGATACTGCAAGTCGTGCAGAATTTGAGCACGGACTTCGTCGGTAACAGCCAAAACATTCATGGCCACAAACGGTTCGTGGACGCTATAGCCGCAAAAAGCCAAAGTGCCGTGATTGATCGGATGCAAGATTTGGATCGGTGTAGCCCGATGATGACCAGATTCTTGGAAATAATCGGTTGGGTGGCTGGCCGCAGCAATTAGCATGGCTTGTTTGCCACGCAGTAAGCCATTCTCGTAGATCTTGTCGTTGTCCCAAGCTACTCCCATGGCCAAGACCCTATCAAACCAGCCTTTTAAAATCGCCGGCACGCTCAACCACCATAACGGCGAAACAATCAAAAGCAGATCGGCTTCTTTAACCTTCTGAATTTCGGCCACAATGTCCGGCGAAAAAGCCCAATCCAAGCGGGCAGCGTGTTTTTGCTCCAGCATGTAGTTAAAATGCTCGCCAGTAACAGTAATAAAATCCCATTTTTGGGCTAGCGGGTTAAAGCCTTGGGTGTATAGATCGCTTAAAAGCACGTTATGGCCTTGCCTGCTTAAAACCTCGGTCGCCAAATTCTTCATAGCCGAGGTAAAGGAGGATGGCTCATGGTGGGCATAAACAATGAGAGTGTTCATTTGTCTCTATTTTAGCTTAAGCTTAATGGGAAAGCTTTAAATCTTTGAATTTAACTACCCGTTTGCGAAATTCAATTAAGCCGTCGAGTTGGCCAGCCGGTTGATAACCAGCCGCTAGTAAAGTCCTTTGCCCCGCTAGATTATGCTCGTCAACAAAAACTTTAAGAATTACCACGTCGAGATCCAACTGAAATTCAATTTGCTTAAGTAAAGCCCGGCCTAAACCTAAGTTGCGCATTGATGGCTTAACCACAAACAAAACCTCGCCAACCGGGCCGCGTTTTTTAAGCTGAAAGTGAGCAATCGGTTTTTTATCGGCCTTCAGCGTCCAAACTCGTTTCTTAATCGGGGGTTCGTTGACCGAAAGCTCGCCTGCTCGGTAGGCCTCGGCGTCTTTGGCAACCCATTCTTTTGCCTGCTCAATCTCGGCCTCGGTGGCCTCTTCTATGGTTAGCTCTTCAATTTCGGAAGTCGCCTCACCAATCTCATCGCCCGGCTCCGAGGCCAATATTTCATCTTCAAAGTCATCTTTTTCGGCCATACAAATAGGGTATAGGGTCTAGGGGGTAGGGGGTAGGGGGTAGGGGGTAGGGCGTTTGCTAAGCAGCGAGGGGGCGGACGGCTTGGTCGCTCATCCGAAAAATCATCTGGCTAATCTTCCACGTTCCAGCAGTAGTTTTTATCAGCATGTAGTCAATCGTGCCACGGACGGTCCAGGCGTAATGATCGCCACGGTCAGCTACGTAATGAACATGCTCGACGATGGTCGAGACTTTGGCCCGGCGCGAATTTAACATCCGCACAGCCAGCTTCTTAATAAAGTGTCGGGTAGCGTAAAAATAGGTACCGATTTCCCGACGCCAGCTGTCAATCAGGCGCTTTTTGGGAACCTGCGCCGGCATTTCGCCGTTAATTGATTTGCTGTCAACAAAGGGTTCGCGCACGAAATAGCTTTCCAGGCGCTCCCATTGTTTGAGGTCCTGCAGTTGGGCAACACTAGTAACCACTTCTTTAATCTGCTGCTTATCAGTCATTTCTTCCTCCTGTTTAATTCTTGATTTTTTGGCCAGGAACTTACGCGGCATTACACATATTTTACCACGCCCGATTATGATTTATTTCACTGACTTGTCATAAGCTTGTCGAATGGCGGAGAGGGAGGGATTCGAACCCTCGGTACCATTGCTGATACACAGTCTTTCCAAGACTGCCAGTTAAACCGCTCCTGCACCTCTCCTTCGTCGGAATCGACATGCCAGCTTCCGTAACTTAGTATACTAATTTACTTTCAGCCTCGGCTCGCTTCCGCCTCTCAATTTTGGAAAATACTGCGGCAATGCGGAATTTTGCAAAATTGTAATAACCACAATTAAGACTGTAGCCGATTTCGTCCGCACAGCTTTTCGAGGCGTTTCACAATCCGATTACCGACTGCTCCACCCTGAAAAGGTAAGGGACTCGATTAATTAGACCTGTAGTCAATCTCGCAACTTTTTATTCTTGGCGTTGTCGGCTACATGAGCGTATATTAGGTAAGGAATTGCGACCTAGCGCCATTCAAAATGAACATACAGGCAGGAGTTAACCCGCCTGTTTTTTGCGCTTTAAGGGGAAGTGCTTATGGCAATACTTGCTTCGCGAAGTTTACAGTTTTCGGTTTACAGTTTTCAATGCATTTTATATATGCCATTTGCTGCTAATTGGAAATTGTTAATTGTTAATTTATTGAAAATTGAAAATTGTGAATTGAAAATTGCAATTCGAGCAAGGAGTCTATTATGGCCCTAATCGAATTACGCGAAGTTTCCAAATTGTTTGGCTTCGGCGATGCCACCACGCTGGCATTAGACGAGGCCAATTTAAGCGTGGAAAAAGGCGAATTTGTGGCCATCATGGGTCCGTCCGGTTGCGGCAAGACCACGCTGATGAACATTATCGGCCTGCTGGATAGCCCGACTCACGGCGAGTACCTGCTGGCTGGCAAGCCAGCGGCCGGGCTTAAATCCAACCAGCAGGCCAAATTACGCCGCGACCAGATTGGCTTTGTCTTTCAGTTTTATAACTTGATCCCGACCATGAACGTGCTGGAAAATACTGCTCTGCCGCTTGCCTACCGCGGCATGACGCCAGTCCGGCGGATGAAGCGGGCCAGCGACATACTGGAACGGGTCGGCATCCGCGAACGCGAGTACTACATGCCCAAACATCTATCCGGCGGCCAGATTCAACGGGCCGCCATTGCCCGGGCGCTGATTAATAGCCCCAGCATTTTGATAGCCGATGAACCGACCGGCAATTTGGACAGCCACGACAGCAAAGTGGTTATGGAATTACTGGCCGATTTGCACCGCCAAGGCAACACCATTTTGATGGTTACCCATAATCCGGAGCTGACGCGTTATGCCAGCCGGGTAATTTACATGAAGGACGGCACCGTCGTTGAAGAAGAAGAAACCGACATCGGTGATATCGCCCAAGGCGCGCTGTTGACATACTTGCGCCGGCGCAAAACCACACCGATGGATGTAGTAGCCGGTGTTTCGGCTTTGATGAAGGATGTTCCCGACAAAGCCCTCAAAGATTTGCCGAAGAAGTCTCGCAAAGTCAAAACTACCCGTAGGCGACGAACTGCAAAACGAAAGGTCAGAAGATGATGCAATCGGCAAATCAGTCACCAGTCGCCAGTCACCAGTCGCTAGTGGTTTTAGAACTAGAGACTAGGGACTATAGACTAGAGACTAAAACTCCAGGAGGAGTTTTCTGATGTGGACTGGGTATATTAAGGCCGCCATTGCCAGCCTACGGACTTCGCGCTGGCGCACAACCCTAACCATGCTGGGCATTGTTATCGGTGTTAGCTCGGTGGTGACTATCGTTAGCCTTGGTGAGGGACTAAAAAGCCAGGTTTTGGGTCAAATTAACCGGCTCGGGCCGGACGTTATCACCATCAGGCCCGGCAAACTAGTCAGCGGGCCGGACGGCAATAGCTTCAACCTGCTTGCCCTACTAAGCACTAGTGCTCTTAGTGACAATGACGTGGCAACCTTAAAAAAACTCGGTTCCCTGCAAACCGTGCTGCCGGTCAATTTTGTGACTAGCAGCGCCGCGTCAACCGAAGCCGAACTTAATAATATTTCGGTGATAGGCACTGGACCGCAACTGCCGCAAACGCTCGGCCTGTCCACTAATTTGGGTGATTTTTTCGACGATAGAGCTGCTAACGAAAAAGTGGCTATCATAGGTCCCGACGTGGCCGCCAAACTTTACAGCATTATCAACCCGATAGGCCACACGGTGGCTGTCGCCGGTCAGGATTTTATTGTCCGCGGTGTTCTAAACCCATCTAGTACAGGCTTACTGGTGGCGGCCCAAACCGACTTTAACTCGGCTGTGCTAATTCCCTACGAACCCTCCAAAGAAATAGTCGGCGGCAAGACTAACTTGCTGCAAATCCTAATCCAGCCCGGTCCAAACGTTTCCCCGGATCAAGCTATCAAAGACGCCCATGCCACTTTGCTCAAAACGCATGAAGGTGTCGAAGATTTTACGATTTTAAAACAGCATCAACTACTCAAATTAGTTAACGGCGTTATCAATAGCGCGACTACCTTCATTGGCAGTATTGCCGCCATTTCACTTTTAGTTGGCGGCGTCGGCATCATGAATATTATGCTGGCCAGCGTGTCGGAACGGACGCGCGAAATTGGCATTCGCAAAGCCGTTGGCGCTACTAATCGCCAAATTCTAGTTCAATTTTTCTCCGAAGGCTTAGTCCTAAGTTCCTTGGGTGGTTTCTTAGGCATCCTGGCTGCCCTGCTGGTTAATGTTGCCTTTAGGCTCTATACCTCGCTGGACCCGGTGATTAACTGGACAGTAATTTCTTTGGCAATAGTCATTACCATTGGCATTGGAATAATCTTTAGTACGGCACCGGCCCTCAAAGCCGCCCGCAAACACCCCATCGACGCTCTACGAGCTTAGCCCGAGGTCTTTTTTGAATTTTTCGACTAGATCAACTGGTGAGGGGTCGACGTTATTAAGTAAGGCCAGGTACATGGTCACTAAATCGCCGTAAGCGATTGTCCAAAGAAGTTGTTCCAACAGCGTTTCGCCTTGGGCCTCAACAATATTCGGTGCTGGGCGGCGGCCGGATAGCAGCTTTTCCGTAACTTCAAACCGTCTTTGCACTCGCGGATGTTCCAGACTAGAGCGTAAATCAACAATAGCGTATGGTTTATCTACCGGATGGGAGGTCCAGCCCATCATCTCATTATGGTTAAACTCCGGCAGCTCGTTCCACCAAGCCACATTCTTGGCATTTTCATTGCAGTTAATTTTCCATTTGTAAGCCGCCGGCGCCAGCATCGGCCCGGCATAAATTACAACCGATTTGCCAGCCAGTTCCAAAGCCAGTTTTTTGGCCGGATTTTTGTCGGTCGGGACGACCGCTGTCAAATCAGCAACAGCATTTTTAATAAACTCGGCAGCTGATTCCAGCGCTTCACAGGACGGATTGCCGCGGCAAAGACCGGCCGCTTCCAAAATCGAGCAAATCGCCTTTAGGTTATAAAACATGGCATAGCGCGGCTGGCCGGATTCCGGAATTTCCAGATAAGGATACTTTTTAGCCTCGGCAATCCCTCTCAATTTGCCACCCCCAGCAATCACCACAACCACCGCGCCGGTGGCCTCGGCTTCGGCTAAGGCCGAAATCGTCTCTTCGGTATTACCGGAATAGCTAGTGGCAATGAACAAGGTCTTAGGCGAAACATAGGCTGGAATGTGATAGTTACGGCAAATCTCAAACGGCAAATCATAACCCGGCCAACTTTTACTAACTAGCGCTGCCAGGGCCGAGCCGCCCATGCCGGCGTAAACGATGTTTTCGAAATGACTGGAGACTAGGGACTGGAGACTAGGGACTACGAACTTGTGAGTCAGCTGCTGCCATTGACGTTCAGCAATACCCAGCGCATCCTGCCCGTCTCGTTGGTGGATGTATTTGAGATCATCTAGCATAATCTAATTTTACATTTACTATTCACCGTTTACCATTTTCCATGCGTTTTCCATTTACTATTTACCATGATGCTTGTGTTTTAAGTTTGAAAATTGTAAATTGAGAATTGATAATTCATTGAAAATTGCTAATTGTAAATTGTAAATTGCGCCGCTAAAAACGGCTCCAGGGGGTGGCATGCTCGGCACAGCCGACAACCAAAATCAGGATAAAAAATCGGCGGACACCAAAAAGGCCGCCGCTGCCAAGACGCCAAAAACCGCCGCCAAGGACTCAACAGCCGCCAGTTCCACCGGCACAGTCTTTGCCCCAACGGCCGGACCAATCGCCGACCCGATGGTCAACCCATACGATCTAACTGTTGATAGCAACACCCAAACTGCCACCAACAACCAAACTGCATCCAGCGCTCCACCGGTTTTTGCCGAATCACCTCCGGCTGCTAAGCCCGCCGAAGCTCCAGTAACCCCGCAGCCAGCCCAGGCTACCGCCGCCACGCCGGTCGTTTCGGGCGATCAAGCCGACAATTTACTCACTATCAAGCAGCAGGCCTTGCAAAATCTGACGCCGTTAATTGATAAGCTCGAGCAGACACCCGAAGATAAATTCAAAACCATGATGATGCTGCTGCAAGCCTCGGACAATCCGGACCTTGTCAAAAATGCTTACGAGGCCGCCCAGGCCATTCCTGATGAGAAAGTCAAAGCCCAAGCCCTGCTAGACGTTGTTAACGAAATAAATTACTTCACCCAGCAACAGAAACAATGAACAAATGGACAAATGTTCAATGTTCAATGAATGATCAATGAGCTAATGTAGTAATAATCTTTTGCAGGATAAGAATAATCTGTTGGCATTCATTCTGAAGTCGCGAGAGTTCAGAGAAATCTGTTAGTTCTTCACACAGCCTTAGCCAATACATTGTTTCTGAAGCTTCCTTTTTGGCAATCAGTGTCTTATTTCGAAAATCCTTTTTCGATGCCGAATCCTTTGCCTCGATAAAATTTGCCCCAATGCTTGTCGACGAGCGAATCAACTGATTAATTATTGGTCGGCTCGTCGAATTTTTGTTTAGCAGTTTAGTAAACCGCAGTACATCTTTTGCGAAGACAAGAGTTCTATCACGTAGATCGATTGGCGTATTGACTATTTGTACCATTGGCTATTCATTCGTCCATTCGTTCATTCGTCCATTGAACATTTTAGTTTGTGCTTCTGCGCAAACTAATAACGTAGTGTAATCCGCCAATAGCGATCGCGGTACCGACAAAGATGGCGGCAATGTCGCCCGGGCCGTTATTTGGTAACTGACTGGTTTGAGAAGTTTGCGATGGAGTAGGTGCGGGTCGTGGAGTTGGCGTGGTTGGGGTAGTTGGAGTCGGTGAAGGTTGCTGCGGTACGTTATTGCCGGCTGGTTGATTGGTGGTAGCCGGCTGATCTTTCTTTGTAATCGTCTTATATAACCAACGACCGCCAAATACCACCAAAACGGCTACAGCCAAGGCCATCAAAAAATAAACAATCAACATCAATATACGGCGGCCCGGCCCTCCGGAAAGATCTGGAATCTCTTCAATTGAAATTCCAGTCATCGATTCCACCGGCGGTGCTGGCCGTTCGACCGGCACAACTTGTTCCTCGGCCGGCTCTTGCGGCTTTGGTTCCTGTTCGTCCTTTGGTTTATCAGCCTCATCAGCTGGACTCATCAACAACCTCCTTAGCAGGAAAAGTTATAACATATTTGAATCAGCTAATCAATACCTAAATTGGTTTCCAGCTGTGTTCCCTACTTTCAGGAAAAAAGAGAAGCGTTGCTAATTAAAAATCCTGCGGCCTTTGCGTTACATGGCCGCAGGATTAATGTTTGTTTCAAGCACAATTGTACACCACGAGTCTATCCCAGTGAAACTGACTTTGTCGTTCGCCTTTGGCGAAGTTTCACGGGATTGACCCTGTGGAATCCCGCCTCGGCGGGCAATTCCACTGGGGTCAAGAATTTACTTATGTTTTTTACATGCCCATGCCGCCCATGTCAGGCGTAGCAGCAGGAGATTGTTTTTCAGGAACATCGTTAACTAGCGCGCCCATGGTCATGGCCGTGCCGGCAATAGAAACGGCATTTTGAATGGCTTCTTTAACTACTCTTGTCGGATCAACAATACCGGCGCTTTTGACATTGACTAGTTTATCCGGGTGGTTGACATCAAAACCCATGCCGGCTTTGGCTTCGCGGACTTTTTCGAGTTTGGCCTCGGCGTTCAAACCAGCGTTGGACATCAATTGCTTGAACGGTTCCAGCAAAGCATTTCTAAGAATGGTGGCGCCGGCACGTACCGTCTGGTTCGTGCCGCCGACCGATTTGGAACTACTGTCATCAGCTACAATCATTTGACTCAAGTTAACCAAAGTCACCCCACCGCCCGGAACTACGCCTTCGGCTAGAGCCGATTTAACAGAGGCCACAGCATCATCAACCCGGAATTTCTTTTCTTCAATTTCGGTCTCGGTGGCACCGCCAACTTTGATAACGGCCACCTTGCCGGATAGTGCCGCGCGGCGTTTTTCCAGATTTTCTTTATCGTATTCGCTGGTTGCGGCCTCAATTTGTTTATTGATTTGGGCAATCCGGGCCTTAACAGCCGCGGCTGAACCGGCACCTTCGATAATAGTCGAGTCGTCCTTAGTAGCAATTACTTTGCGGGCCGAGCCAACTACCGATACTTCGGCGTTTTCAAAGGTCATGCCCCGCTCCTCGGAGATAACTTCACCGCCGGTCAAAATGGCAATGTCTTCCAAAATCTCTTTGCGGCGGTCGCCAAAAGCCGGCGCTTTGATGGCCACCGTGTTAAAGACACCCTTCAGCCGGTTAAGAATCAATGTCGCTAAAGCTTCGCCCTCAACTTCATCGGCAATCAAAACTAAATCTTTTTTACCGCTACTGGCCAACTTCTCCAGCATTGGCAGAAAGTCCTGCACGGAGCTGACTTTTTGATCAGTTATGACAATGGCCGGTTTATCATAAATGGCTTCCATTCGGGTAGTGTCGGTCACCATGTAGGGGCTGACGTAGCCGCGGTCCATGGTAAAGCCTTCCACAACTTCGCTTTCCATACTCAAACTTTGGCCTTCCTCAACCGTCACCACGCCGTCTTTGCCAACTTTTTCCATAACTTCGGCAATCAAATTACCAATTTCCCCGTCGCCGGCGCTGATGGTTGCAACTTCGGCCACCCGGCTTTTGTTGCCGACAATATCTTCGCTTAGGCCGCCTAATTTGGATAGTACGTCGTGAGCGGCAGCTTCCAAACCGCGACGCAGTTGCATTGGGTCGTGGCCAGCGGCAATCAATTTGTTGGCCTCGTTTAAGATATGATAAGTCAAAATGGTGACCGTGGTGGTACCGTCGCCGGCCACGTCGTTCATTTTGTTGGCGGCTTGCTTGATTAGCTCGGCGCCGACTTTGTAGCCGAGTGTTTCATCGTCAACATCGTCAAGTTCCACGCCCTTTGCCACATTTACGCCGTCGTGAGTGACGGTCGGTGCGCCGTAACTTTTAGAAATAACTACGTTCCGTCCTTTAGGACCCATAGTAGTCCGAACTGCGTTATATAAAATTTCCGCTCCGCCTAAAACGCGGCGGCGGGCATCATCGTCATAAAATACTTTCTTTGCCATAAATGTCTCTCCTTTAGTCGTTCCCAAACCCTAATTTCGAATTTCTAAATCCTAAATCGTTTGGAATTTGGGGCTTATTATTTGGTAAATTGTTTAGAGTTTCGTACTTCATATTTAGAGCTTGAAGACCGTCATTTGACGGTCGCTAATATGTCTTCTTCTTTAACCAAAATGTATTCTGTACCACCGACTTTAACCTCTGTCGTGCTGTAGCTTTTGTAGACAATTCGGTCGCCGGCCTTGACGTTTTTGACGTCTTTGCCAACCTTCAGGACTTTAGCGACTTTAGGTTTTTCGGCGGCTTTATCAGGCAAGTAAATACCGCTGGCCGTTTTGCTGACGGCTTCCTCGCCTTCGGCTACCACCCAATCTGCTAATGGCTGCAAATTCACTGCCATGTTCGCTCCTTTCACTCGCTCCAGCTTTTAGCTTATAGCAATTAGCGGTTAGCTATCAGCTAAGAGCTATCGGCTATTAGCTATTATTAGCACTCATATTACCCGAGTGCCAGATTTTATGTCAAGACTTACTGGGGGATTTCTTCAGGTACACTGAATGCTTCTGGATCATCGGGCAAATCGAACTTGTAGGGGTCGAATGGCATATCAGTTTCTGCAAGTTGTCTACTCAAGCGGCCAAGTTCAACATATCGACCATATACGCCAACGGCTTGTGGATCTTCTGGCTCAAGAGTATGACCGACTCCATCTACAAGGACAAAACCTTCCGGTAATGTGCCATCAGTAAATTCCTGGACAGCCTCCTCACTGCTACTGGTCACCCCCAGAAATTCTATATCAGCGGCTTCTGGTTCATAATCATCACCAGCGTTGAAGCCGAAAGGATGATAGTTTTTTGGTTCAACTGGCTTATCGGGCGTAATTGCATCAATTACTTCTTTAGCATCCACTTCCGCTGCGGCAATTTCATGTAAAGAAGCTCCTTTAGCGAGAGCACGTGAAATTCTGTAATGCCTTGGTAAACCTCGTGCCTGATTACGCAAACGTGCAGCACGACTGATAAAGCTCCCCTCATTTCTAGATGCTGCTTTTCTTGTCGGTCTCAGATTAAGGTTCTTAACCGCACTTTCTCGTGCAGGTTTAAACTCCTCCGGAATTTCCGAATCGAGTGGTAAGTCCCACCCACCAACTTCAACTGTTATTGCCATAAAAAATTTCCTCTTTTATTTCTACCTTAAGCCAAATGTACCACTAAAGGTAAATTTGTCAACTTTTTGGCTCAGTGGTTCCCCGCTCTGACAGGCCACGCAAACCAGTAGTGCCGAGTCGGGAATTATCACCAGCTCCAGATTTGAGTCTGCCCGATTCATCATAAGAGCTAAAAGAATCGGCCGTCGGCGGGAAGGTTCGAGCAAACCAGTCACGAAATCCAGACCATCGATTTCGGCCCGTCCCAGAGATATTCTGATCAGTTGCAGTGGCGTTCTGTTTTTCATTTTCAATATAAGCCACCCATTCAGACATCATTTCAATCATTAACTTAGTTGGGATATCCCAGCTACCAATCCTGCGTCGTCTAACCGTAGTTCCATCAGGGCTCACAGTGATAGACCCACCACCAAATTGATCGGTATAAGTAACTGGGGTAGATTTGTCTTTAAGAATCTTGGCGACCTCGTCCCTAATTTCTTCGACTGACTTGCCATAATTCTCCAGATTTGCGCCAATAATATCAATGGCACCGATTATTGCATCTGATTCCTCTGGACGTATTTCACCAAGGCGCATTAGCAATGGCACGGGTTGAGGATCGCCTTCGCCCATGGGGCGGTGGTAGAGCTTTTCAAAATAGTCTGGTCTTTGTGGGTCGGTCATAATCTTACTTAGGGTATCCTGTTACAATTTTATGAGTTTCATCATCGGTCAATACTCTAATTCTTATACCATTAACTTCACCTTCATGCAAGTTTGTGCGGTTACCAGGTTTTGCTTCTACGGGCGGTGTGTGTGCTACTTGAACAATAGCTCGGATGACTTGTTCAGTGTTCCAGTCATTTGGAAACATAGCATTAGTTTTGCTTGTAGCTTTCCCTATTCCCTCAATAGCAACTATGTGCGGGCGGTACGTCCCATCAGGCTTAATTCTTTGTTCCTTGCGCAAATCACCCATAGATTTATGCGGTCGTTCTGGGCTGTGCAATTGTGAGGCAGCTGATCTATCTAGACCCAGAGCCAAGGCCGTCGGTAGATGATGAAAACCTTCCTTATCTCCTACTAGAGTGTGGATTAGGGAGTCTTCCTCTACGTGGCCTTGTTCGGGTAACTCAAAACCAAATTCATTAATATCGCCTGATTCAGCAAAGGCTGGCGAAATTAGATTTTGCTCTACTAGAGCGTTAACAAACTCTCTTCTGCCAAGTTGTAGTCGAGCCAAGCTCTCACTTGGCGGTAGTTCAGTGTTAACTTCCACCAGTGAAGGAGGCATGAGTGTAGGTGGAGGTAGTGTTTCTAGTGCAAGGCCAGACATTTTTTTATTTTTTCTTAACTTCTATAGTCTAGCATAGATTGGCGTTTTAAGCAAGAGAATGCTCTCCCTGCGGCCTGCTATACTCTGCTTATGTCTAAGCAAGTGCTGATGTGTACGCCGGATTATTTTGACATTGAATACGAAATCAATGTCTGGATGCATCAGGACGACCAGCCGGCAGACTTAACCGCCCATCAGCAATGGCAGAAACTGCACGATATTTACGTCCAACAACTAGGTTGGGAAGTTAAGCAAATAACACCGGTCAAAGGGCTGCCGGATATGGTTTTTGCCACCGACTGCTGCACCATCATCGGCGACAAAGTTTTGCTTAGTTATTTTCGCTATCCCGAGCGCCAGCCGGAAACCGAGCAGTTTGCCAAATGGTTCCGCGACAATGGTTACACCAAAGTAAAACGGGCTAACAATTTCTTTGAAGGCGGCGGCGATACGCTTGTTTTTGGCGATAAGATCATCGCCGGCCACGGCTTCCGCTCCACGCCCGAGGCTCACAAAGAACTCGAAAAATACTTCAACCACGAAGTTATCAGCCTCAAAATTATTGATCCTCATTTTTATCACATGGACACCAGTTTGGCTGTACTTGATGACGAAACGGTTGCTTACTATCCGGGAGCTATTGACGAAGCCAGCCGTAAAAAGTTAAAAAAAGCTGTTCCACGCTTGATAGAAGCCAGCCTCGACGAAGCCAAAGGTTTTGGCCTGAACGTCGTCAGCGACGGCCACAACGTAATTTGCAGCGACGCTTCAGAGAGTTTGCTTGGTAAATACCGCGACGCCGGCTTCAACGTTATCGGCACGCCAATCCTCGAATTCCGCAAATCCGGTGGAGGGGTAAAGTGTCTAACACTAGAGTTAGACCTTTAGCCCGACACCCTGAGCATAGTCGAATGGGCGGGGGCGTTAAATGTCTAACGTTAGAGTTGGATCTTTAGCTCACGTTTATTAACGGTTGGCGTTAAACTATAAAATATGTTATTGTAATATTCCTAACTCTGGAGTGGTTATGAGAACGGAAGCCCGGGAGGCTTTGATAAAAGATCTGCCGGAAGCTGAATACAATCTGGCTGTTTTTGACAAGCACGTTGCCGAGCACGGCCCGGCCAGTTTTATGGTTGTTAAAGTTGGCGGAGGCGTTCTCAACCGTCTAAACTTGCTTGAAGCCTGTGTAGGTTCTATAGCCCACTTGGGTAGGCTCGGCTTTAGTCCGGTAATCGTACATGGCGGCGGTCCCCAAATTAATCAGCGCCTAAACCAACTTGGCATTAGGAAGATTTTTCAAGATGGATTAAGAGTAACTTCAAGAGATGCGATGGAAGAAATCGTAGATGTCCTTGACGGTATAAATGAACATTTTGTTGACCGCTTAGAAGAACATGGGCAGTACGCCAAAGGCTTTCCAAGGGCCTTTGAAGCAGACTATATTGACCGGCAAAAATATGGTG
>MGCU01000015.1 GCA_001790525.1 Candidatus Saccharibacteria bacterium RIFCSPHIGHO2_12_FULL_47_16b | reverse complement strand
CCATTGCCGCGAGTCGATGAAATTACAACCGACGTCGATAGCGACCACCGGGCCAAATATTTCGAACAAGCTGGCAATGGGCTTTATATCCGAATGGCGCTGTTCGATAGGATTATGAATGGCAGAACCTAAGTCCATCACCATTCCGGCCGCAGTTGATCTGCACGTTCATTTCCGCGAACCAAGCACTAACAAAGCCGAGACAATTGATTCTGGTTCTAAAGCCGCTGCTTTGGGTGGCTACGGCCTAGTCTGCGATATGCCAAATAATCCAGGTAATCCAACCTGGACCATGGAGAAACTGACGGCGAAACAGGCGATAATTAAAAAGAGTTCATATATACCAATCGCTACATACACTGGCTCCCAGCCAGAATCAGACAACTTAGCTGAATTGCCAAAAATGGCCGCAAAGTCCATTGGTCTCAAACTTTACGGCGCGGCTACGACCGGCAACTTCGTCGACTACGACCCAGCAGCGTTCGATAAAATTGTTGCTGCTTGGCATAAGGCTGCGTCGGCCAAACCTATAATGTTACACTCCGGCAAGGATAATTTGGCAGAATTTATCAGTTTGATAACCGGCCGACATTCGCATCCGTTACATATTTGTCATGTCAATTCAGCGGCTGATGTCAAGCTTGTCGAGCAGGCAAGGGAAACGGGAGCCAAAATTAGCTGCGGCGTTTGTCCTCATCACATATTTAAGTCTGAAAGCGATGTAAGAACGCAAGGTTGGTTCGCCCGGATGCAACCTCCTTTAGTTGATGAAGATTCGGCAGCAGAGCTGTTTAAGCTTTTTGCGACAGGCGAAATCGATGTTTTAGAAACTGATCATGCGCCCCATCTAACAGTCGACAAGTGGGCGGCCGAGCTGGAAAACCCAGACGCTATTCACGATCCAAATCATCGAACGTGTTTTGGCGTGCCGGGAATTGAATTTGCTCTACCGCTGTTGTTTTATCAGATGAGTCGTGGGCGTATCAACTTGGATCGGATCATTGACGCCACATCTAAAAAGCCGGCCAAAATAATTGGCGTTAAACTTTCGCCAACCACCAAAGTAACCTGGCGATTAGAAAAATATCGTGTTGGCGATAAATATCCTAAAGGACTATCCGGTTCGGGCTGGACGCCGTATATGAATAATTTGGCAGTTGGTATAGTTGAGAAAAGTGTGGTTGGCGGAAAGACGTTAATTGAAAATGGTAAGCTTATAGCCCGCTTGTCTCAAGTCGCCAATTCCGGTTCGGTTGTCTAGTTGTTTTACCCACCGAAATTTTTCATCAAATATTGTCGGGCTTTTATGCAATCAGGAAATATCTATTCTGGTAAAAGTTACGAATACTTGAGAAAATCGATTCATAAGATGATGAAAAACTTAGGCGGGTAAAATGCCAGAAGATGTAAAACAAAAAATTTTCCCCAAGGATTTTCTGTGGGGAGCCAGTACGGCCGGACATCAAGTTGATGGCGGTTGTCATGATCAATGGACGGTTTGGGAGTTAGACAACGCCTCGGAACTGGCCAAAACCGCCCGAGAGCGGATTAATTATGTTCCGGTTTGGGATAAAGTTAAAACCCAAGCCGAAGATCCAGATAATTATATCTCCGGCGCCGCGGTTGAGCATTACCGTCACTACCGGCAGGACTTTGACCTTTTGAAGCAGCTTAATTTTAATTCCTTTCGCTTTAGCATTGAATGGTCCAGGCTGGAGCCGGAACAAGGCCAGTGGAACCAAGCAGCGATTGACCACTACTATGATTACATCAAGGAGCTCAAGAAGCGCCAGATTGAACCGGTACTAAACATCTGGCACTGGACACATCCGGTTTGGTTTGAGCAAAAAGGCGGTTTTAAAAAGTACTCTAACCTTAAGTATTTTGAAAAGTTTGTCAGGAAAATCGCTCATGAATATGGCAAAGACCTTAAATATGTAATTACGATTAATGAGCCTAATGTTTATTCAGCTTTTGGCTATTTGGTTGAAGACGTCAGTTCACGCCACCGCTGGCCGCCGGAAGAGAAGAGCGTTTTGTCTTTTGCCAGAGTCTACTGGAATTTAATCCTGGCCCATAAACGAGCATATAAGGTATTAAAAAGAGTCCATCCTCATTTGCAGATTGGCATAGCCTTGCAGCTTGGCAATATTCAAGCTAAAGACCCGCACGACATTTTGGATGAGATTTCTACGAAGTTAATGCGCTACTTTTGGAATTGGTGGTTTTTGCGTCGAATCAATAAATACCAGGATTTTATCGGTATGAACTACTATTTTACAGATTATTACGATAGCATCTTCAAACGCCAAGACCCGACTGCACCAATTAGTGATACTGGTTGGTATATGGAGCCGGAGGGTCTGTATCCGATTTTGATGCGGGCCTGGGACCATTTTAAAAAACCAATCATAGTTACCGAAAACGGGGTTGCAGATAGCGAAGATCAATATAGGCGCTGGTGGATAGAAGAAACGATAGTGGCCATGGAAAGGGCAACTAGTCAGGGGGTGGAAATTCGCGGATACTTCCACTGGAGCCTGCTCGATAACTTTGAATGGGCGATGGGTTGGTGGCCGAAATTTGGGCTAGTGGCGGTTGATAGGCAAAATGGTATGAAACGAACGATTCGCGAAAGCGCTAAATGGTTCGCTGAAAAGATAGCAAAGCTATCTTAAAAAGACATAAGCTTGACCCCAGTGGAATCTTCCGCTTTACGGAATTCCACAAGGTCAATCCCGTGGAACTTTGCCTCGGCGAACAGCGAAGCGAGTTCCACCATGGGATTGACTATTTTAATACTTTATGCTAAAGTATAATCTGTAAATGCGATATAAATTCGATAGAGCTCCACAATATAAACTCCGTCGTCGAATAGCCGGTGCAGTTATTGGTTTGGCTTTTGCTAGTGGTGTTTTTGCCGCAGCTAAAGATAATGAGAGAACGGCCGATCATGACGGATTCATGCCAGCTCGAGTCGTTGATGTGCGACCCGGTCAAAGCGCCTGGAGTATTTCACTTGCAGCTCTAAGGAGTTTAAATAAACCGGGTGTTAAAAGTGTCGATAGTACCAAATTGCGCGATATGAGAGATCAGATTGTCAGAAGTGAACCGCAGCATGATATCGGCCATCAAATGGGTCATCTTAAAACAACTGATCAAATTGTATTGCCGGCCCGCTTTAGTAAAATCGGCGAGCCGGCTTATGTCGCCAAATCTTTGGAAGCAAAACTGCCGATAGTTGTAGCTACACCTGATTCATATAGCAAACGTGATGAGGCGCCGGCGGTCATTAAAGAAATGGGTGGTTATCCGCTAGTTTATGATCCGAAAAGCCCGCCTGATGTTAAAGAGACTCCTAGATCATAAAGTAAAAGAATTCATCTAGAGTAACCAGACTCTTGGCATACACTGTATATTGTGTGTTTTGGAGACCGAAGCACTAATCTGTGGATAAGTGGTCGCCTCGGCGGCCACTTATTAGTTGAAAACACTTGCATGTGGGTAGAGTTCGGCTGTATAGTCAGCTCAGTGGGTAAAGGTGGGTAGCCAAAATAGCTACTCGCTAAAACAAAAACCACTATCAACCATGGGAGACTACTTCGAACGCAAGCTAGACGACAAAAGGAGGCTGACAATTCCAGCCGAACTTAGGAGTGAGTTTGCTTCAGGAGCAGTCCTAACTCGTGGTTTCAAAAACTATCTCCATCTATACCCCAAGTCCGTTTGGGACGAGGATGTCGAGCCAGCGCTGCGAGGTAATATCCTCGATGAAGCAACGGCCGACAAAAACGTCCAGTTACGGATGGGTAAGATAGAGTGCACAATCGATGCCAAGCAGGGCAGGATTACCTTGGAGCAACAGCTGCTGGACTACGCTGGTATAGGCCGCGAAGTCAAAGCTGTGCGCGCAGGGCGATACTGGCGCCTGATGGCCAAGTGATGCGGCGGAGATAGTTTCGTAACTTAACAATCGGCGAGCAAGTTGAATCGGAAAAAAGCTATTTCGAGGTCAGCTAATTGGCAGTCAGCCAGTGGATGGGAAAGAGGGATAACCACTGTCAAAAAACCCTTGCACGTTGCAATTTGTAACACCTCCCAAAACTCCACCTCACAAAGTCTCTCACAAGGAACTTTAGGAGCCTAGGACAAGAACTTAACCGTTCGCGGCTTGAGCTCCACTCTCTTAGGAGCAATCCTAAGAAAATAAAAACAAACAACCCACAAAAACAAAAAGCTGGCTGCTGATTAGGTGATCTTGCAACCCAGCACTTAGCTTCGAGTGCTTCGCAAATATCCGCCGATGGCGGATAATCTCGAAGACTAAGTGCTGGGCAAAAACAAAAACAAAAATGTCAAAAACAAATATTCACCATATACCGGTAATGCTTAAACAAGTCATCGGTTGCCTAAAACCGGCCCGCGGCGAGAGTTATCTTGACGTGACGGCTGGCATGGGCGGCCATGGGGCAGCGGTGATTGCTGCCACAGCCGCACCACAGAAGGCGACATTGGTAGATCGAGATCCGCAAGTCGCGCAAGTGCTTGGGGACAAATTTCCAGCGGCGCAAGTCTTAAATCAAGACTTTCTAAGCGCCAGCCGGAAACTGCTGAACGATGGCAAAAAGTTCGACATGATTTTGGCAGATTTGGGTGCAAGTTCACTGCATTTTGAGGATGCTGACAGGGGTTTCTCCTTTAGAAAAAGTGGTCCGCTGGATATGCGGATGGACACTCATCAGGAACTCACGGCTTGGCAAATAGTCAATAATTGGTCGCAAAAAGATCTGGCCACCATATTTAGGAAATATGGCGAAGAACCAAGGGCTGATTTGGTTGCCAAAGCGATAGTATCAGCTCGGCCAATCAACGACACACTTCAGCTTGCCGCCATCATTTCAAGAGCGGTGCCAAAAAGAGGCAAAATTCATCCGGCTACCAAGCTGTTCCAGGCAATAAGAATTGCTGTCAACGACGAACTTGGCCAGCTGGAACAAAGTCTGCCCATCTGGCTTAAGCTCTTGAAAAACAACGGTCGGCTAGCGGTCATTAGCTTCCATAGTTTAGAAGATCGGATTGCAAAGCAGTTTTTTGCAGAACATGCTAAAAGTAGTTTTGATGCCGAACTTAAACTGCTGACCAAAAAACCAATAACCGCCCGCCACGAAGAAATAGTTTCTAATCCGCGTGCCCGCAGCGCCAAGCTGCGAGCCGCCGCAAAAATAAAAACAAAAAAATAGAAAGGAAGTTGTAAAACTAATGCCAATTAAGGTAAAGAGTAGTTCCCGAACATATAAAGTGCAGGTAAGGGTGCTCAAGCACCGCTGATGTGCTTTTTAGGGTTCCAGCCGTAATTTTTTTAAAAAAATTACGGCTGGGTAAAAACTCAAAAACAAAAACAAAAATATGACATACTCAAGTTCCGTCGCCAATGTCCGCCGTGGTTACGTGCGGCGCCATCAAAACGCCGTATCATATGCCGTGGCCGACAAAGCTCTTGGTCCTATTACCAACACGGTCATTCTTTTAATTCTGGCCTGCTTGATAGGTTTGCTTTATCTAACGCAAGTCACCAAGACCAATGGCTATGGCTATCAGATCGACAAATTACAAAAGCAGCAAAGCGAACTGCTTAACCAAAAGGCCGAGCTAGAAATTGCTACCGCTAGGTTGCAGTCACTTGACCGTGTAGCTGGCAGTTCAGCCGCCAATGGTCTCGTATCAGCCGCGCCAGTTGGCACAATTGCCCAGTAGTTAATCCAGCCTTAGCTTAAGCGGGGTTTTCTTCTAGGCTATTGAAAGCTGATATATAATAGGTAGGCTATTAATAAAACAAAAAGTCAAAGTAATGCCTTCAGCTAATCGTCGAATTAATGTCTGGTATGGCATCTTAATTTTAATTATCGCTGTCATTATCGGGCGACTGTTTTATTTACAGATTATCCGTCATGATTACTATCGAGCCGAAGCTCTGGCCGACCAGCTCAAAGAATATGAAATCGTTGCCGACCGCGGTGTAGTTAAAGCTCATGAGGGTTCGCAAGTTGTTAATCTGGTTTTGAATCAAAAACTTTATACGCTCTATGCTGACCCCGGTTACATCAAGGATGTCCCGGCTACGGCCGCTACAGCCAGTGCTATCAGTGGCGGCAACCCCGCAGAATATGAAGCGGCAATGCGCCGGACAGATACTCGTTACGTTGTCTTGGCCAAGCGTTTAAGTGAGCTCCAAAGAAATCAAATCATTGAACAAAAAATGCCAGGTATTGGCATCCAGGCCGTTAACTACCGCAACTATCCGCAAAATAATCTGGCTGCCCAAATTCTTGGCTTTGTCAATGATGACGGCAAGGGTTCATACGGAGTTGAACAGTTTTATAATAAGGAACTCTCCGGCACGCCCGGTAAATTAAAGGCCGTAACAGATGTTCGAGGTGTACCGCTGGCGGCCTCTAAAGATAACATTCGAGTTGATCCCAAGGCTGGTAGCGATCTAATCCTGACCCTTGATCTTGGCATGCAAAAACAGCTGGAGTCAATCCTTAAAGCCGGTCTAGATAAAGCCCGCAGTAATTCTGGTTCGGCGCTGATTATCGATCCCAACACTAGTGCTATACGGGCCATGACCAATTGGCCAACCTACAACCCGGCCGAATATTTTAACGAGAAAAATGCTGAAGTATTTAATAACGCCGCGGTTAGCTCACCACTAGAAGTCGGCTCAACTATGAAGATATTAACTACCAGCGCCGCCTTGGATCTAGGTGTAATAAAACCCGACACCAGCTTTTACGACTCTGGTCGCTGGGAATTAGATAGTCACACCATTACAAATATCGAAGAAGTCGGCGGAGCAGGGACACGGACTATCACCCAGGTTTTGGACATGTCGATTAATACCGGAGCGGTTTGGATGTTAATGCAAATGGGCGGTGGTGAAATCAACAAACAGGCCCGCGAGCGCTGGTATGATTACATGGTTAATCGTTTCCAACTGGGGAAGGCAACGGGTGTTGAACAGGGCTATGAAGCCAACGGCTATATTCCTGATCCTGTTAATGGCTATGCTTTGCAACTGACCTATGCTAATACCAGTTTTGGCCAGGCCATGGCCGCCACGCCGCTGCAGATGGCCGCCGCGCTTGCAGCAATTGTCAACGGTGGTACTTATTACAAACCGCATTTAGTCGAACAAGTTGGCAATCAAATTAAAAAACCAGAAGCCGTCCGCAGTGGCGTAGTGGCCCAATCAGTTTCCAGCCAAATCCGTTCCTGGATGGAATATGTTGTTTCGACCCATTTTTTTGAAAAGCGTTTTGGCGATAACTACAGCGTTGGTGGTAAAACCGGTACTGCCCAAATTGCCAGTCCAGCCGGTGGCTACTATGAGGACCGCTTTAATGGTACTTATATTGGATTTGTCGGTGGCGATCGGCCGCAATACGTGATTGTTGTAAGGGTCAATGAACCTAAGATCGGCGGCTATGCCGGTGCTGGCGCCGCTCAACCCATCTTCGGCAGTATTGCCCATATGCTTATTGATAACTACGGCGTCATCCCCAAGAGTCGTTAAAATGGTATAATAAACAAATCGCAGCCAAACAAACATGAGCACATTGCAAGTTATCGCCGAAGCCTCCGTCATCGAACAAATTTTCATGTTCGGATTTCTGGGTTTTATTATCAGTATGATTTTAACGCCGCTATACACAACTGCAGCTTATTCTGGCAAATGGTGGAAACGACAAAGAACGACAGCTATTACCGGCGAGGCAGCGACTGTCTACCAGAAGTTACATGCCCAAAAGCATGAGCGGAATATTCCAACTATGGCTGGGATGATTTTTGTTTTAGCTACTATTTTAGTAACTATGGCTGGTAACCTATCACGTTCTCAAACTTGGCTGCCACTGGCTGCCATGGCTGGCGCCGGCGCGATTGGGCTGGTTGATGATCTAATTAACATCCGCGGTATCGGCGGTACAATCGCCGGTATGCGCGCCAAAGTTAAAGCCGTACTACTTACCGGAGTAGCCTTAGTCGGCGGTTGGTGGTTCTATGCCAAATTGGATGTGACTAGTGTCAACATTCCTTTTTTAGGCGATCTACATATTGGCTGGTTGATTATTCCACTGTTTATCCTGGTAGTTTTTGCGACTGCCAACGCCGTTAACTTTACAGATGGCCTTGATGGCTTAGCCGGCGGACTAGCCGTGATTGCTTTCGCCACATATTCGCTGATTGCTTTTATTGAAGGCCACTACGGCGTGGCTGGTTTTTGCATGACGATAGCTGGTGCGCTGCTAGCTTACACTTGGTTCAACGTCTATCCGGCCCGTTTCTTTATGGGTGATGTCGGCTCATTTGCACTAGGCACAGCTTTGGCAGTAGTGGCTTTTCTAACTGATACAGTTTTTCTATTGCCGGTTATTGGTCTGGTATTTGTGGTGGAAATTGCTTCGGTAGTAATTCAGATTGCCAGCAAAAAGTTAAGAAACGGTAAAAAGGTCTTTTTATCCTCGCCGCTGCATCATCATTTTGAGGCCTTAGGCTGGCCGGAAACAAAGGTAACTATGAGGTTTTGGATTATTGGCGCTGTCATGTCCTTTCTGGGACTAATTATGTTTATCCTTGGAGGTCCGGGCTCGTAGTGCCGAGCCGGTTGTCAGAGGGCAGGTGAATATTCGATCTCGGCGCCGGCCGCAGTTTTTCACCGGCAGACAGGAAGTCAAAAGCGAGGGTTATCTGCGCCGTCATAAACCAGACCACGGCATACTTATCTTAACGGCGCTCCTAATAGTAATCGGCCTGATTGTCGTCTATTCCATCAGTCCTGGTCTGGCCGCTAGCCAGGGTATAAGTCAAAGTCATTTTGTCATCAAGCAGATGATTGATGTTGGTCTAGGCATTATCGCTTTTATTGCAGCTAGCCGCCTGCCGATTGAAAAAATTCTTAAACTAGCAAAACCACTACTAATAGTTGCTATTGTCGGCTCCATTCTAGTGATGTTTACGCCGCTTAACGAAACCTATCCAGCCCACCGCTGGATTCGGTTTGGTAATTTTTCTTTTCAAGTAGTCGAGTTAATCAAGTTAGCCCTGTTAATTTGGCTGGCGACATTCTTAGCCGCCCGCTATCGAGCCGGTAAGATACATGATTTTAAGGCCACGCTCCGGCCACTATTAGCGGTTCTTCTAATCGCCGGTTTTACCGTGGCCAAATTACAAAGCGATCTTGGTTCAGCCATGGTAATTGTCGCCATGATGGCACTAATGGCCTACGCCATCGGTGTATCACTCAAAAAAATCGTCATTATCGGCCTAATCATAATAGCCTTAACTGGCCTTGCAATCAGTACCAGCCCTTATCGGCGGGAGAGATTGGCTACTTTTTTCAGGCCGGACGCAGCTTGTCAAACCAGCAGCTATCATGCCTGTCAAGCTTTGATTGCCGTAGGTTCTGGTGGTGTCTTCGGACTTGGCCTAGGCAATAGCGTTCAGGCCTATGGCTATTTGCCGGAGGCTTCCAATGACTCAATCTTTGCCATTATGGCCGAAAAGTTCGGCTTTGTTGGTATTAGCGCAGTAATGGTTATTTACGGGCTATATATAGCCCGCTTAAGAAGTATTATCACCCGTAGCGTCAACTTCACTTACCGATTGCTGGTGGTTGGTGTACTAGCCTGGTTTAGCACCCAGATGATTATTAATGTTGGGGCAATGGTTGGCCTGCTGCCGCTAAAGGGCATTACGCTGCCGTTAATTTCCCAAGGTGGCACCAGCTTAGTTTTCTTAACGGCTGCGCTGGGGTTAGTCTTCCAGATTTCGCGCTATACTAGTTACCATGCGAAGGAACCAGAACCAGCCGGCGATTCATCACAAAGCCAAAACCATAATCTTGGCGGGCGGCGGCTCGGGCGGGCATATTACACCACTATTGCCGCTCGCCCACGCTCTTAAGCGGCGCCAACCGAACTGTCGGCTTATCTATATTGGACTTCGCGGCGAGAATTTAGAGGCAATTAAACAACGCTTATCCGTCTTTGACGAGATTTACTCGATTAGGGCCGGTAAATTTCGTCGCTACCACGGTCAGAACTTTTTAGAGCGTCTGGTTGATGTTAAAACCAACCTGCTTAATATCAGAGATTTTTTTAAAGTTATGGCTGGCAGTACGGCTGCCTATCGTTTGCTAAGAAAAATTAAACCGGATTTGGTCTTTTCTAAAGGCGGTTACGTGGTTGTACCGATTGGTTTGGTCGCCCGCCTTTTAAAAGTGCCAATTATTACTCACGATTCAGATGCTCTGCCAGGCCTAGCCAACCGAATAGTCGGCCGCTTTGCATACTTGCACACTACCGGTCTGCCAACCGATTTATATAAAGATACTTATCCAGATAAGACCATCAAGTATGTTGGTATTCCGGTTGATGAACGCATTAAACCAGTCGATGCTAAGCTGCAGGCAGACTATA
This sequence comes from Candidatus Saccharibacteria bacterium RIFCSPHIGHO2_12_FULL_47_16b, assembly GCA_001790525.1. Taxonomy (GTDB): domain Bacteria; phylum Patescibacteriota; class Saccharimonadia; order Saccharimonadales; family UBA10212; genus UBA10212. The sequence goes on along the minus strand of MGCU01000015.1, from coordinate 18,121 downwards.
AGCGTCAGATTGGTATTGTTAGTAATAGCTTTGTATTACTGGTTTCAGGCGGTGGACTGGGTTCTAAAACTCTAAATGAAAAAATGCTATCAATGGCTCCGCAGTTTCTAGCCCACCCGGAAAGCTATCTTATTCATTTGACTGGTGCTCAACACAAAGATAAAGTCAAAGGCCAATATCAAAAAGTTCTAACCGCCGATCAATTAGACAGGCTCAAGGTCATGGGCTTTAGCGGCGAATTCTATAAATATAGCGCCGCAGCCGATCTAATAATTGCCCGGGCTGGGGCGTCCAGCTTAGCCGAGTTTGCCTTGCAGCAAAAGGCTTGCATTATAATTCCGGCCGCCTTTTTATCGGGCGCTCATCAGCTAAAAAATACCGACTGGTTAAAAAAACATGACGCCGCCCTCATCACTAATGATGAAGTTGAGTCAAATAAATTACTCAACCTAGTTGAGAAGCTGATGAAAAATCCAAAGAGGCGCGCTCAACTTGGAAACAATTTGAGTTCACTGGCTCAACCGGCTGCCGCTGATAATTTAGCTAAGTTATTGCTGTCTTAGATTATGGCAATTTTTTCTCGATTCAGACGAGGCCAGGCTAGACAAAGACCATCGGTTGGCCCGAGCCGGGCGCCGATAACTTATTACCGAAAACAATCCCGAGCCCATAACAACCGACTTACAAAGAAGGGCAGAGGCCTTGGCATTACTTTTAGACTGCGTCGAATATTTTGGCTGGTAATTTTAGCCAGCTTATTTTTCCTTTTTTTAACAGTTGAATCAGATGCCAAACTTAGCCTTGATAACCAAACTTACCATAGCCAGGCAGATTATACTAAGGCTGTTAATCAACAATTTTCAGCCTTAAAAAACCGCTTCAAACCTTTAGTAAATAATCAAGCCATCGTTAACTCTTTAGAGAGCAAATTTCCGGAATTGGCCAATGTCAATATCAACCTGCCAATTTATTCTCGTCTGCCAAAAGTCGAATTAAAAATAGCCCAACCTAGCTTTTATTTAACCGGCGCTAGCGGTACTTACGGTCAACAAGTTAGATATATTGTGGCCGCCAATGGCAAAGCTGTTGGCTTGGCCCAAGAATTTCCCCAAATTACCGGATTGCCGGTCATTACTGATCAGTCTAACCTGCCAGTAAAATTAGGCGAAGTAGTTTTAGGTCAGGCGATGTCGCAGTTCATCTTGGCCGTTTTAGCCCAGTGTCAGCAAGCCAAAGTCCCAGTTACCTCATTTAATTTACCAAAGGGATCACCAGATCTTGAGCTAAAGACGGCTGATAGGAGTTATGTGGTTAAATTTAACCTAGATGGCGATCCGATGGTTCAAACCGGCCAATTCTTAGCCGCCCGGGAACAGTTTGACAAGAACGGAGTAGGGCCCAGTCAATACCTTGACGTTCGAGTTAATGGCCGGGTTTATTCTAAGTAACATTAGAGCTTAGAAATTAGTAATTAGAAATTAGGATTTAGTCATAGCCAATACCCCTACCTTCCTAGTTCGTATTTTGTTCAGTTTGCGCAATAAACCTTGATGCGGGGGAAAGCATAACCAAAATACGAAAATGGTAAATGTCAAATTTGTGCCAATTAAGCAAACGGGCAGGGATTAATATACAAAAACATTGAAATTCAAAAATGCAAATAGAAGTTACAACGTTAACTGTGGATAACTATATGGACAGTAATTAGTTTCGACTGAGGGTTTATCAGGTAAAAAATTAGAGCTAGCAAATCAGCAGATTAATAAAAAATGACTTTAATGGGCTTGGGCACAAAAGTCCCCCGTCTATTGGGGATATAAATATATATCTATTTGATGAAATGTCGCGTCGCTAAATATACATTGGGCGACGTATTGTCTGGATTCAGAATTAGCACCCTATTGCCTTATCTGCCTCCTATAATTTTTTGATTTTTCTGCAACATTCAATTTTTTTAATTAGACAAGACTCTACTACACGCCTCTATGTTCTTATTCGACTCTCCAAAAAAAACCATCGTATAGTGTTCGTAAAATGTTCAGTTTAATTTTTTCTAAATATTATTTATGAAGGTTAATCACGCGTTCGTTATCGTTGTCGTCGGTATGATGCGTTATTTTATTTGGCTCGTCTGCGTGACTAGTTGCCACCTTGCCGATATGGGTCTTAGCTAAACCTTTGGTGGCTAGATGGAAAACCTGACTAAGCAGCTTCGGCCGGTTGTCTTCGATAGGGTTTCGGCTGTAACGGCTTCTAGATAATTCGACAATATCCTTAAGCGCCTCTTTAGCGGGCGGTTGAGGCAACTGCTGCAGTTGTGCCCTAAAAGCAGCTGTCCTGTCGCCATTGACAATTAAGCTAACAACACAATGTCCATGGTTTTGGCTGGTTAAATCATTAATCGAGAAACTACTATTAAGGTGCTTATGAACCTGTTCAGCCTCGGTATGATTAATTCGAAAACAAACCATCGAACCGACATTATCAATAATTGCTTCCCTGACGTGGGGTGTGATCTTAGCTAGCGATCGGTTGGTTAATGTTAAATTTAGTCCCAACCGGCGAGCCTCACTTATCGCGACCGAAAAGGAATCAGCCGCAAAATTATCAAAATCATCAACATAAAGATAGAACGGTCTAACCTGCCCGGCCGCGACGCTGCTGCGGGCCGCCGCCGCTAATTGGATTTTGGCAATTAATAATTCACCCAAGGTTGAAGCGGCCGCCTGGCCAATTAGGCGTCGGTCTAAATTGACAATCAAGATTTTGCCGCCGTTCATTAATTTACGAATATCAAACGAAGTCGTCGGTTGACCAACAATGCTTCTAATAACTGGATTGTCAATAAAATCACCCAGTCTATTAAGAACGGTGATGACGGCTTCGGGATATTTCTTCTGCCAGCTATCAAATTCTGATTGCCAAAAGTTTTTGAGCTCTTCATCTTTAGAAAAGGCGGTCGTCTCCCGACGAAAAGCTTTATTCTTAAGCAAGCGACTAACATCTAATAAGGTAGCATCCGGGAATTCCATCAGCGCCAAAAAAGCCTGCCGCAGGATGTATTCAACTGACGGCCCCCATTCGTCATTAAACAGTCTTTTGACGGCACTGATCAGATCAACTCCCAGTTGACCTGCTAGCGCCGGACTATCCAGTTCTAACGGATTGAAGCCAATCGGATGATCAACGTCACTTAAATTGAAGAAGACAACGTCTTCATAGCGTCTTTTTGGGATGAAGTTAACAATTAACTCGGCCAGGTCACCATGAGGATCTATCAGAGCAAAGCCCTTGTTGTAATAAATATCGGATAGCATCAATAGAGCCAGCAGTCGTGATTTGCCGGTATTGGCTTCCCCTAAAATAAATAAATGATGGCTGCGGTCCTTGCGCTTTATGCCAAAGACGGCTGGTTTGTTATTAATAGTGGCACTAGCGAACAAGCTAACCAGTTGATCTGGCAGCTTACCGGCCGTGGCAACATGTGCTGGAGCTTGAGCGTGAGCGGTTGAGATTGGCGGCTGACTGTCATCGGTCGAATAGGACAGGTCGAAAATAGAGGCTAGTTCCCGACAACCTAATATGAAACCTTTGTCGATAAAAAAACGGGCCGTGTATTCAAGCTGCTTGTCCGAGCCAAAATTTAGCCTATCCAGTTTAAAAACTGTAATTGGGCTAGCAAAGTTGCGAAAGGCGCCAGCTAGGGCCTGCAATCGCAAATGGGCTGTTCGCTGATCTGTACCATAGTAAAAAAGCCTTATTTTAACGCTAAAGCTTGGCAGCAAGCTAGATCCTTTACGACTTCTACCAATAATTCTTAAACCTCTACCCTGCCATGGCCGAATCAAAATTTGAATCCAGATTTCTTCTTCACGCGGATCTAGCTTAGAGATAGAAGCCAAAATAGCCTGGAGCGAGCTGCTATGAGCATCAATCGTTTCGGCAATCGGCATAATTTCGTGGCGGGCTTCAAGCACTAGCTCGGCGGTGGCGGTGACAGCTTGGCGGCGTGGTCTTTTCGAATAATCATGAATCTGTTCAATAACAGTCGCATTAGGATAAAATTCACGAACCCTGTTGCTTAAAGCCGATTGCAGCCGTTTAGGCGCCCAAATATAAAAGTTAACCTCACCTAACTTAGAGACAATTTCCAAACTAACATGAGCAGCTAAAGCACCAGACAACCTCGAAGTTTTTTTAGCTTGCTTGGCAATGTTGTGAAATGAAGCAATCAACTGCTCGGCGCTTGCCTTACCTCCTTGATCAGATTTTGGTAGTCTGACTGATAATAGGCAGTATTCATCTGCTGACCTGACTAAAAAATGTCTGTCGCCAATTCTCATAAACTGCTCCGATTGCCAAATTAATTATACCGCTTGGGCCATGCAAGTTAGCAGTAAGCAGGCTCACAGTTTATGGATAGTTTTTGTTTGCTCGAATTATTCCGCTAAGGTGTAGGTGGCTTTAGCAACTCGCTTAAACTGCGGTTTGCCCTGCAAGTTAAGCAAAATGGTAGTCTCTTTAACTTGGCGGCTTTTAAGAACACGGCGGACAATCTCATCTCGGTGTAATGGACCACCTTCTTTATTAAGAACTTCGGCGATGACGTCGGCGACAGTTCCCTTTTTATAGCCCCATTCTTTAAGAGCGTATATACCACGGCCAATCAAAACAAAGCGGCTATCTTTAATTAGTTCATTATGAATAGCTTGGGTGGTAACATCTTTACGCTTAAAATCACTCTGTTTAATAGCATCAGCAATCTCACTAAAATGCATTGGTTTTTGCCGATCATGCAGGATGACGTAAATCTTATCACGGATATTTTTGGGATTAACCATCGGCCATTTGGTTAGACCCCAGCGACCATGCAAGTGAGCCACATTTTTAGAGACCGAGGCCAAAGCTTCGACGTGCTTTTCATCGCTATTACTGGCAACCTCGGCAATTTCGCTAATGGAGGTGGGTTTACCAATTTTAGTAATGGCGTCAATAACCTTACCAACATGTTCGCGGATGGCGGCTTCAGTGTGCTTGGCAGTTAGACCAATCGAATGATAGAAATGATCATTATCTTCAACCACAGCAATTTCGGGAGCAAGATGAGCCAAAAAGGCTACTCGAGCTTGATCAACTTTACTATTAGTCGAGGCCAACTTAGGCGTTATATGTTCGGTCCGGGCCACGTGCCCCATATCGGTTAAATGAGAGCTTAAAATTGACTGAACCTTTTTGATGTGAGGCAAATCCTCGCCTGCCGCCTTCAAACGGGTTATAACAGCTTTTTCCAGTTGGCGAACTCGCTCACGTGTGATGCCGAGTAGTTCGCCTATCTGTTCGAGTGTTTCGCGTCGGTCAAACAGACCAAAGCGTCGGGCAATGATTTCTCTTTCCCTTTCCCGCTCAATAGTCGAAAGTACATCGCGGACGACTTTCTCGACGTTGATTTGTTCGATAGATGTAGATGTGGCTTCTTCCATAATTTCTTCCCTGTTAGCGCTGCCCATAACGCTATCGGCTATACCTATTATAAAACTATAATTTTTAAAAGTCAAACACTTAGTTTGATATATTTATTGTATCACTAATTAGACGTCATTGCACAATCCGTTTATGTTTAACTGCTAAGGAATATATTGGGCAATCTGTTAAGATTGTGGAAAAGTCGCTCGCCCATCTTTTTACAGACGCGTCGCTAACTCGAGTATCTGTTGCTTGAAAACAGGCTCGCTCGAGAACTCCTCGCAATTCATTCACTGAATAAATTACTCGTCAAACAGCTCTCGCGCCCAAGGTCGCCTCTTTTCAACAACAGCTACTCGGGTTAGCTCCTTAGTGTCTGAAAAAAGATGGGCTCGCTTGGGCTAGCGGCGGCGTTTTTTGGTCCTGAATTTTGATTTGGGGGCTTTTTCCAGAAGTGTTCTGGCCGCGGCTTCGTCTAAATCTTTGGCGACTTGGTTTTTCGGAATCCGGGCATTCTTTTTACCGTCTGTTACGTAAGGACCGTAGGGACCGTTAAGTATCTTGATCTGGCCAAAATCAGCAATGATTTTCAATCTTGTAGCCTCGGCCTGATTTATTATTACCTGCCGAGCTTCAGTCTCGCTTACAGTTAGTGGATCATGCTCTTTTAGGCTAATAAACTTTTTGTCGACCTTAAGATAAGGCCCATATGGACCGATGGCGGCTAAAATTGCTTCGCCCTGCTCTGTTTGGCCAACATTTCTTGGTAACTCAAACATCGGTAAGGCTGCCTCCAGGGTAACGTCGTCCATAGTCGCGCCAGATGGCAAAGGTGCAAATTGCGGTTTTTGGGCAGTCTTATCTTTGGGATCGGGTGACTGCCCTAACTGCAGTACTGGCCCAAACCGGCCATAACGGACAATCACTGGTTTTCCGGAAGCCGGATGTTCACCTAACTCGCGGGCTTTGACTGCTTCCGCCCGGCTAACTTGCTGCGATCTTGATATAAGCGGATGGAAGGTTTCATAAAAGGCGGCAATCACTTGCTGCCAATCTTTCTTACCATCGGCAATCTCGTCGAACTGACCTTCGGCCCGGGCCGTAAAATCAAAGTCAACAATCGAAGCAAAAAACTTTGTCAGAAAATCGGTTACCACTTCGGCTAAGTCAGTTGGGGTCAACTTGTTTTTATCGGTGCCGATGATTACTTCGAGAGTTGTCTCCTCGATTTGGCCGTTAATTAAGCTTAACTGCTGTGCAGAAACAGATTTGCCATCGTTGTCCTTCTTTTCAATGTAGCCGCGGTCTTGAACTACGCTGATGGTTGGGGCGTAGGTGCTGGGACGGCCAATACCCAGCTCTTCAAGTTTTTTGACAAGTGTAGCTTCGGAATATCGAACTGGCGGCCGGCTGAAGGTTTCAGTAGCCGTGGCTTGGACTAGCTCAAGACCATCACCAACCTTGACATTCGGCAACAATTGATCATCTTTAATCCCACCGTAAACTTTCATAAAGCCATCAAATTTCAAGACCTCACCCTTAGCAGTTAGAATTTCGCTGCTATTACTGATAGCGATTTTGATTTCGGTTTTTTCAATCTCGGCCGGCGCCATCTGTGAGGCGACAGTCCGACGCCAAATGAGTTCATATAGCTTGTGCTGACGTTCATCACCACCAGCGGAAGTTTTATTAATATCTGTTGGCCGGATGGCTTCGTGGGCTTCCTGGGCCGAACGGCTCTTGGTTTGATATTGCCGATGGTGGTAATATTTAGCGCCAAAACTGGCTTCTATGTACTTGGCGGTAGCCTGCAGGGCTAGGTCGGCTAGTGTCATGCTGTCGGTGCGCATATAAGTTATTAAACCGTCTTCATAAAGGGTTTGAGCCAGACGCATAGTCTGGCGAACACTAAAGCCCAATCGGCTACTGGCGGCCTGCTGGAGCGTGCTGGTAGTAAAAGGTGCGGCTGGGTTACGACTGGCCGGTTTCTGTTCAACCGATTCAACCTTAAAGCTGGCGTTCTTAAGATCTTCTAAAAGCTGCTTAGCGGTCGATCGATCGGCGATTTTATCAATTAACTCGGCGCTTAGTTGCTGGTCGTTTTTGGCTAGAATTGTCACCAGCTTAAATGAAGCTTCCGGCTGGTGAGCCCGGATCTCTCTTTCTCGTTCCACAATCAAGCGGACGGCCACACTTTGGACTCGGCCAGCGCTTAAACCAGGTTTAACTTTTCTCCAAAGAATGGGGCTTAGTTCGTAACCAACCAGTCGGTCAAGCACTCGTCTGGCCTGTTGAGCGTCAACCAAATTATGGTCGATTCCCCTAGGTGATTTGATAGCGGCAGTAATTGCCGGCTCGGTAATTTCATGGAAAACAATTCTCTTTACTTCACTAGGTTTAAGGCCAAGCAGTTGGCAAACGTGCCAAGCGATGGCCTCACCTTCACGATCTTCATCAGTCGCTAGCCAAACTTCTCTATCTTTAGCTGCCTTCTTTAGTTCGGTTGCCACCTTTTTCTTATCAGCCGGGACCCCGTAAGTTGGCTTGAAATTATCGGTGATATCAACGCCAAAGTCTTTTTTGGGTAAATCGCGGATGTGTCCGTAACTACTTTTAACCTCAAAATCCTCACCTAAAAACCTAGCGATAGTCTGGGCTTTGGCCGGACTTTCGACTATAACAACGTTCTTTGGCATATAGCTGCCAGTCTACCAACAAATACTCAATGTTCAAGTCTTTAGCTGCTCTTAGGTAGTTGTCCATTGGCCACCGCCGATTGGCCGGATATAGCCAGAGATTTCCAGCATTGTCAAAGCTGACGACAAATTGGCACTGTCTAATTGGCTGGCGGCAGCCAGTTTCTCCTGATCGGTCAATCCGTCGCGGATAAGCTCAAAAATCTTTTGCTGCTGCGGTGTACCTTTAAAAATTTTTTGAGCAGCCTTAGACTTCCTTATATCGAGTCCCAATCCAAATAAAACATCATCGATAGATGTGATGGCTAATGCGCCAGTCTTGATTAGGCCATTAGTACCTTCATTAAGAGATACCGTAATATCTCCGGGCACCGCCATAACTGTTTTACCTTGCTCGATGGCAAAGCTGGCGGTATGCAAGCTGCCGCTTTTGGCGCCGGCTTGAGTAATTAATAAGCCGTCAGATAAACCACTTATTATTCTATTGCGAGCAATAAAATTTTCTTTTCGGACATCAGTACCAGATGGATATTCGCTAACTAAAGAGCCACCGCTTGATATGATTTTGTCGGCTAAGGCGCGGTGCGAAGCAGGATAAATTTGTTCTATGCTACCGGGTAAAACAGCTACCGTTAGGCCGCCAGCTTCAATAGCGGCTTGATGGGCAATCGAATCAATCCCAAAGGCCAGGCCGGAAACGATAACTATGCCGCGACTGGCTAAATCAGAAGCAAACTTATAAGTCGTTTGGCGGCCATAACTGGTTGGTTTACGACTACCGACTATACCGAGTTTTGGTAAATCCAGCCAAGCAGCCGGATCGGCTCCCCGCCAGTAAATTTGCTGGGGCGGATCATAAATTTTAGCCAGAATAGCCGGGTAATTGGGCTGATCTAGCTTATGATTATTGACTTTCATAGTGAAATATTAGAAAGTATTGACTTATTACAACCTTTTTGCTAAAATTGCAAGTTGTTAAGTCTGCTTAAAGTAGACTTATGTACCTTACTTCCGTTAGTTCGTTTTTTAGACGAACTATGGAGTTCAAGAGATGCCGACACTTAAGTAAGATGTTTACCCTCCTCTTACAGCAGTCGGACCCCTCACCACTTTCTTGGCTTTTAGTGTAAGCCCAAGCCACTAGCAAAGGCAAACGCTCGTGTTTAAAAGTTGTGAAAGTGGTGAGGGGGAGTCTCTTGAACGAATTATTCCCTTTAACTCATGCCCTCGCCGCGGCTTCGGCCGATGGCGAGCCGACGCACTTTCAATGTGGGTCAGCGAGTCTTAATTGACGCATCGTTACGACTTGTCGGAACGGACGGCTCGGCTATCGTTTGCTAATTAATTTAAGCCGATAATTGCCGATGCTTCGCTTAGGTGGGGTTGAAGGGTGTAACTTGGGCTTGAGCATTGTTTCAAGCCCCGAATGAGCCTCCAGCGGTGCCCACCCCCTCTGGAGGCTCATTCGCCATCGACCTAGTGCCCACCTTCCCGTCATTTTCTGCTGAAAATGCGGTCAGGCCCGCCTCGGTGCCGTCGCACCTCCGGCCTTGCAAAATGCCACTGGCATTTCTCACCCTCTGGAGGTCTTTTACACAAACTATAATCATAAGCATAAATCCAATGAAATTTTATAAAAGGACCAACCGAACCCTATCCGCGTCCGACCGTTAACGGATATCTCGACGTTATGGTGGCTGCCGTTAGTGCCGGACGTCTTTTAACAACAACTGCTCAAAGTGATCTAGAAACGATAAGAGCTAATGAGACGAGTATTGTTAGTGAACCTTCAGATGAGGACACGAAAGTTCCCGAAGAGCAAGCCGGTGCTACGACTGAGCAAAATGCCCAATATAATCTTGGTAGAGTAGCGGCAATAATGGCTTTACTAGACGATTCTAAAAGGTCGCAAGCTGGCTTCAGGTCAGAATAGAGCGAGTGTCGTGCGGTAAATTGCCGCTATAGACGAATTCGGGAATTAGAACAATAGCCTCGCGGATGATTGACGGTAAGTTGGCCTGCTCTTTTTTAGAAAAATTAGACAGCACGAATTTCTCGGCATTGGTTTTGGAGGCTAAATCAGAGCCAATGCCAATACGCAGTCGTCCAAAATTTTCATCAACATACGAAATTAATGACTTAATGCCGTTATGACCGGCATCAGAACCGCCTAGTCTGGTTCTTAACTGACCGAAGCCTAGAGCCAGCTCGTCGTGAATAACTAGCATCTCGCTATTGCCGATTTTATAAAAATGCTGGACGGCTTGGACCGCCTCGCCGCTTTGGTTGACAAAGGTTTGCGGTTTGCACAAAATGATCCTATTCTGGCCAAGATTTGCCATAGAAATTTCACTTTTTAGTTTTTTATCTTCTTTCCAGATTGGAAAATCGTTTGATTTAGCAAATTCATCAATCACCATAAAGCCAATGTTATGCCTGGTTTTGGCATGCTTTTTGCCGGGATTACCTAAACCAACTATTAATACACTCTTTCCACCGCTAATGGTATACAGCGGCTGATTTTGAGTAAATGACTGTTTGTGAAATAAAGCCATAGCGAATATTATGCACTGAAACTAGCAACTAGAAAATGGAAATTAGCATCGCGCCCTAATTCCTAATTCCTGATTCCTAACTTCTACTTAGGAGTTGTTCCCTGCCCGGTCCGACGCCGACCAAAGAAATCGGCGCGCCGAGTTGTTCTTCGATGAACTCGACAAATTTTTTAGCGCCATCTGGCAGATCACGCCAAGTTGTTACTTTCGTTACGTTGCCTTGCCAAAGTTTGACTTCTCTATAAACCGGCTGACAATCGGCCAGCATGTAGGCCGAGCTGGGGGCGGCGGCCAAAGTTTTACCCTGATATTTATAAGCCACCGCAATCGGAATAGAACCTAAATCCGAGTATTTTTGTAAGGTATCAAGCTTAGTCATAACCACGTCGGTTACGCCGTTGTCGCGAATGGCCGTCCGAATGGCCGGCAAATCCAGCCAGCCAACTCGCCTTGGCCGTCCGGTGGTAGCACCAAATTCAGCATCAACTTCGCCGCGCCGGCCGCGAATTTTATCAGCCAACTTATCATCAGTAATTTCAGTTACAAACGGACCATCACCAACGTGCGAAGGAACGGCTTTCATCACGCCATAAACTCTATCAACAAAGTGATGCGATACTCGTAACCCATTTAGGGCGCCGCCAATGGTTGGATGTGATGAGGTCACATATGGGTACATGCCGCCGTCAATATCCAGCCAAGCCGCCTGGGCACCTTCGGCTAGAACAGATTTACCCTTTTCGAGCTGCTCATTTAAAAGCTTGGCCGTGTCAGTAATAAATGGTTTTAATCGACTAGCCTTTGCCAGCCATTTATTAATTTTAGTTGGATCGGGTTTAACTTTAGCCAACTGAAGCCCTTCGATGATTTTCTGTTCAAGCGAATGTGCATCATTTAAAAGTAGTTCGGCTCGAACGCCGCTACGTTCATATTTATCTCTGGCGACATAGGCGATGCCGGCTTTGGTGCTGCCCTGGGCCAACTTACCGCCCTCGCGCTGCTCGTCAAGCAGAATATGATGAGGCAATATTAAGTGAGCAGCATAACTGACAGCTAAGTTTTTAGGCGCTAACTTTATACCCTTGGCCTGAAGCCCGGCTATCTCGTCTAGTAGCTTGATGGGGTCGACATACATGCCGTGGCCAATAACGTTTATGACTTTTGGATAAAGCGCGCCAGAGGGCACTTGGTGCAGCGAAATTTTTTGCCCTCTAACCACAATCGTATGGCCAGCATTCGGCCCGCCATTATATCGAGCGACTATATCATGGGTCGCTGCTAATTTATCACTCAAGCGGCCTTTGCCCTCATCGCCTCGCTGAAGGCCCAAAACCACGTCAATTTTGCCTTTTGTCATTAAGATTTTCCCTACCGAGTTTAGGCGATTGAGAGGTTTATGACAAGCTAGTTTTGTTTATCTCGGTTTTTTTATTGATGAACCAAAATTTGATTGGGCTGCCGGTGAAATCCCAGACTTCGCGCAGTTGACGTTCCAGGTATCGACGGTAGCTAAAGTGCAATAATTTTAGGTTTGAGCCAAAAATTTTAAAGCTGGGATATGGCTGATCCTTTTCCTGAACCATGTAACGAAGTTTTGGATAAAGCCCCCGCCCGCCGGCTGGTGGATGATGGCTAGTTACAGCCGTCAGCCAGCGGTTTAAATCGGTTGTTTTGATTTGCAGTTTTCTGCTTTTGGCGATTTCTAAGGCCAGTTCAAAAATTTTTGTGACATTCTGACCGGTTTGGGCACTGGTAAAGACTAGCGGCGCCCAGGGCGCAAAATCGTAGTGAGCGGCAATTGTTTTGCTAATGTCAGCGTGACTAGCTTTATCTTTTAACAAATCCCATTTAGAAACAACTAAAACCAAGCCTTTACCAGCTGTCTTGACCATGCCAGCGATTTTTTGGTCTAGCTGGACATTCAATTCATTAATATCCATCAGTAGCAAGCAAATATCGGCTTCCTCTATGGCGGCGACAGTCCGCAGAACGCTGAAATGCTCGACACCGCGCTCGATTTTGCCGCTGCGCCTGATACCTGCAGTATCGGCAATCTCAATGGTCTGCTGATGATAACTAAGGCTAAGCCGGTTAACGTCTCTAGTGGTTCCGGCTTGCGGTGCAACCAAAGCTTGTTGCTTGGCAGCTAAAGCATTAAATAGGCTGGACTTGCCAACGTTGGGACGACCAAGGATGGCTAGGCGAATCATTGTTTTAGTCGGCTTGATCGAGGTCGGGATCAATACTTTAAACAGTTTGTTTAAAAGTTCTTCCAAGCCCAATCTTTGGGTGGTTGAGGTGGCAACTATATCTTTTATGCCCAGTTTCTGCCATTGGCTTAGGTCGGCATCGCGCAGTACCTTGTCAATTTTATTGACCACTAAAATAACAGGCTTTTTGGATTTGAGGGCTAGAGTTGCCAACCGACGGTCTTCTTCAACCGGCGGTACATCGGCTTCGACAACCATAATAGTTACATCAGCAGCCGCTGAAGTTTCTTTGATTTGGTCTTGAATATTTAGCTCAAATTCGTCGGACGGGTCTTTTAGGCCGGCCGTGTCTACCAGCCAGAAGTCACGAGCTTTAAAGTTAGCCTTAACCATGATGCTGTCACGAGTTGTGCCCGGCTCGCGAGCCACAATCGTTTCCCGGCGACCTAAAATGGCGTTGAAGAGGCTAGACTTGCCAACGTTGGCTCTGCCTACGATGGCGACCACCGATGCTCGTTTGTTCACGTCGTTATTATACCGACTAAATCGAAAACCGCGCCTTTAAAGAAGCGTGGTTTTCTGTCTTTCAACTACCAACTACGATCTACTAACTGCTAAATCTACATACCGCCAGGAGCAGTGGTTTGATCACCTTGCTCTTGGCCGGGTTGTTCTTCTGAACCGCCCTGATCGGCTGGCGGTGGGGCCACCGGGGTATCGGTTTGACCGCCACCCATGTCGCCACCGGCTGGCGCCGCAGTGCCACCCATAGCATCATCGACTTGCTTGTCCACGGCGTCTTGAGCTTGAGAGGTGCTCATTTGGTCGCCCGCGCCAGCATCATCTGCTGGTGGCATGCCGCCGGCGGGCATATCGCCTCCGCCGCCAGCTGGTTCGGCCGGAGCCGGATTTTGTGGTTGAGAATTGTCGTCCATTTTCTTCTCGCTTTCTACTTTATTATTTACTTCGTTAGCTTTGTCGCTCGGTTGAGGCTTGTCGGCAGACTCTGCACTGCCGCCGATAACTTCCTTAACTGTGCGAACGAAATCTTCCAGCGTAACTTGAGATTTCACTAGGTATTTTATCACGCCTAGCTTTTCGCCGCGCATTCGATCTTCGGCTTGACCAAGCGCGGTCATCATAATTACCTTAACGTCAGCCATGTCCGGTGATGCTCTAAGCGTTTCTAGCACTTCAAAGCCGCTCATTTTTGGCATCATAATGTCTAGAATGATCAAATCCGGCTTATCCTTTAAGGCAACAACTAAGGCCTCTTCGCCATCACCGGCAACCGATGTTGAATAACCCTCGGCCTGCAGCCGCATTTCAAAGATTTCACGCAGGTTCTTATCGTCTTCAACTAGAAGAACTTTAGCCATATGTTTATCCTATATGCTTATGTTTAATTTTACCAGTCTTGCTCATTTTATCTAGAGTGGTCGTTGCTCGGGTTTTACTAGTGAAGATTGGGTGCGTTGCAGTTCCAGAGCTTTTTGCGGGCTTAAGCGCGGCAGGTTAATAAAGAAGGTACTGCCTTTACCTAGCTGACTTTCAACCCATATCCGTCCTTGATAAAGTTCAACCAGTCGGCGGCAGATGTAAAGCCCTAAACCAGTGCCGCCAACAGTCCGAGTCATCGAGCTGTCAACTCGGTAAAATTTTTGAAACAAGTGTGGTATGTCTTCTTCCGGGATGCCAGCGCCAGTGTCGGCGACTTGAATTTGGACAACCGAATCATTACCAGTTATCACCAATGTAATTGAACCCTGCTCGGTATATTTAATGGCATTATCAACCAGGTTCTGAAATACCTCACGCATCCGATCGGGATCGACAGATACAAAGAATAAGGGTCGGATGACTTTGCCACCTCTAACTTCGTTGCTGCCACTAACCAAAAATCTTATTTGCAGACCCTTCTTTTGGGCATTGAATTTAGCGCCATCAGCCACGCCGGCTACAATTTCGCCGATTTCCACCACCGTTGGGTAGCTGGCCAGACGTCCATCCTCGGCTCGGGAACTAGTTAATAAGTCTTGAAAGAGTTGGCCTAAATGCCGAATCGAGGCATAAGCTTTATCCAGATAATTTTTAGCCCGGTTATCGATGCTAGATATTTTTGGATTAAGAGCCAGCGATAAGTAACCTTCAATGGCGGCAATCGGCGTGCGCATTTCGTGGCTGGCGGTACTAACAAACTCGCTACGCCTGGCTTCCTCTTCCCTTTCAGCAGTGATATCGCGGAATACGCCAACCACGTTCTGCGGCGGCATATTCGGTGCTTGGTTCACCGGCGAGACAATAATCGAGATTGGAATTAACTTGCTGCCGCGGGTCTGCAAAAAAGCTTTGGAGTCTCTGATTGCCTGCCCGCTTGCTAGGACTCGTCCGATTGGATGGTTCTGCCTAGAATAGGCTTCGCCATGTTCATCGACTAGTTGTAAGACGCTATGATAGTCGAGCCCAACGGCTTCAGTAGCCGGCCAGCCGGCGATTTGAGCGGCGGCCGGATTAAATAGGTGAATTACATTATCGATGCCAACCATCACTACACCGTCTTCGATGGCGCCAAGAATAAAGTCTGAGGTTAAACGCTGGTCTAACTTAGCGCTAACGGCTACTTGTTTGGCGTCCGGTGCTGATTTTTTTCGTTTAAATAACACTAATATCCCACCATCGTCTGATGCTGCTAATGCTTCTATTATCAGTGCAACTGACTAAAAATACAATTAAGCGCTAGCTTTTCAGGCCGCATCAGCCTGCCGCCCGGCGCAGCCGACCGCTCCGCTGATGCTCTTGGCGTATCACGGCGTCAGTAACGCTCTATCGCTCGCTCCAAGTACCTCTGTACATTTCGCTCACTTTTCGCTAAGCTCGTGAGCTGACTTTGCCAAGATTGTAAAGTCAAGCCCTTGTCTTCCTTGTTCTGCATTCAAGCCTGGATAAGCTAGGCTCGGTTGAGCAGTAGTTCAAAGTAACGAGTGCTACCAAACGGTATTTTTTGTTTAACAACCTGTTTGGCATCTAGGCTGGAAGCATAAGTAATGGTAAATTCACCGTAAAGGTTGTTTATCTCATCTACGGCCTGGGTTAGCCAAACTTGGCGGTTAACCTCCTCCAGCAAGCTAACTTGACTCATATTTGACGGCGTCAGGCCGTAGCAGGAAACGGCTATCAGCCTAACCCAGCCGTGTCGTGGCCGGCGATTAAATAACAAGGTGGCCCGCCGGTAAACTTCGGCGTTGGAAAAGAAACTGCTTTTGAACATTCGTCGTTCGTACCAAGCGTCGCCGCTGTCATAAAGCAGGTAGATATAAATGCCTCGGGCAGATAGGCCTTTGTAGCGCAGCTTCATGGCAGTAGTTTCACAGAGGTAGGATAGCCTTGAACGCAGCAGTTCATCCGAAGGCCGCATGTCGTCTAAAACATATTGGCGGCCGACAGTCCTGACCTCGGATTGCCAGTCATCTACTTCATAACCGCGCAGACGTTTGTACCAATCCTCGCCAACCACACTTTTGAAAACCTGCCGGCGCAGCAAATCAACCGGGGTGTTTAAAAACTGTAACGGCGTATAGATGCCGCAGGCATTGAGCCTGGCCTGATTCCGTTCGGCGATGCCAAAAAGATCGGTTAGCTTAAGTCCGGCTAAAGTCTGGCGTAAGTTAGTGTGATCGATGACGTCTAGGCCATCAGGCTTATGCAAACTGGCGGCTTGTTTAGCCAAAAAACGGCTGGGGGCGATGCCAATGTTGCAGGTCATCCAGCAGCCAATCTCTTCTTTTAAGCGCCGCTTGATCTCGTAGCCAATATCGATTAACGAACGCTGGTTGACTGTCTTGGTTGTCCCAGTAAAGTTGATGACACCTTCATCAATGCTTTTCATGACGATGTCGGGCGAATAGCTGCGCATAATGTTAACCAAAATTTGATAGACGTAGTGATATTTGGGCGAATCGGTCTCTAGCATGATGAGGTCCGGTGCCAATACTTTGGCGTCCGAAAATGTCATGCCTACCTTGACACCTTTAGCCTTGGCCTCATAGCTGGCGGCTACCACGCAGGCGTTTTTAGTCAGCCGGTTGGTCACGCCAATCGGTCGGCCGCGTAACAATGGCCTGGCCTGCTGCTCGACCATCGCAAAGCAGGAATTGAGGTCAATGTGCATCACCTCCGCTGATGCGCGGTTAATGGGCAGTTGCAAGGTCGGATGCGGCATAGCTAAAATTTCTAATTTCTAAACCCTAAATTCTAAACAAATTTGAAGCTTTAAATTGTAAATTACAAACAATTTGGAAAATTGGAACTTAGACATTGTCTAGGATTTCGATATTAGTGCTTAGAGTTTGCTATGCAGTCGCAGTTAGATTTTTGGAGCTGTATAGCGGTTGCATAGGGCCGTAAGCTTGGTCGGCTACATAGACCAGCGTCCAAGTCAGCTGCTCGGCATCGAACTCCAGCCGGTAGTCAGCACTGCCATCGGTCATATCAAAGACATGAATCATTCGCTGGCCTTTCTTGGTGGGATGGCGCAGACCCTGCTCCGTAAAGATTACGGTCTTGCCCGACCATTCCATCTTCTTTGGGAAGCAGCGCAAACGCTTGGTTCCTTGCTTAAAGTAATAGGCGACTATGCTGACTTCCTTATTGATTTCGACTAAATTTTCCATTTTTAGTTCCTCCTGCTGATTTTAAAGTTATAAAAGAAAAGCCGAATCATCTTTCAAGAGATGTCAGCAGACGGAATTACGCCCGGCTACCAGTTAAGAATAATGACCGTCTATCATAATTCCGTGACTGGGAGCGAATTGTTTGGAGGGTTTAGCAGGGACTTCCAGATTCGGATGTATACTTCCCTAGTTGTGTAAGTAGTCTACATGGAGGGAGGTTTACACCAACCCATGTATGGCTGATTTAATTCTACGCCAACGAGCTTGCGCTTGGCAACAAAAACTCTCAGAGCCTCTATGCTATTCAATGGGGTCCCCAAGTTGGGGAGCTCCAACTTGGGGAAAGGAGCGACAATACAAGACCCCGCTAATTTTTGGTTACTTGATTGCCAAAAATTTTAGCGGGGTTGCTATTGGTTGCGACGTGGTGACCCTTACGGGATTCGAACCCGCGGTCTTCTGGATGAGAACCTTGTCGGAATCGACATGCCGGCTTCCGTAAGTGCATAAACTTACTTACTTTCAGC
>MGCU01000014.1 GCA_001790525.1 Candidatus Saccharibacteria bacterium RIFCSPHIGHO2_12_FULL_47_16b | reverse complement strand
ATGAACCAGCGAAGCTCGGGACCAGATTCCATCTACTGATTCATCAGAAAATGGCATCGAAAGCATGTCTGCTTGAATAAATTCGACATCTGGATGCCTCTGTTTCGCTAAATCAATTAACTCATGTGACAGATCGATACCTATTGCATGAAAGCCCTGCTCTGCGAATATTGCCGTGTCACGGCCAGCTGCACAACCAACGTCAACTACCGTGCCACCCGGCCTAAGTTTTTTAGCAAACTCACCGATTTGCTCTAAATCAGCCCTGCCCTCAATTGCGTCCGCATATTCAGCAGCATGGGTATCGTAAGATGCCAGTGTATCATCAGGACTTGGCAGAGAGTTGCTCATCCTATGATTATAGCTTTTGCGGTCAAGTCACACTAAAAAAACCAGAGGTGCTTACCCAGTAGTGAGCTTTCGAGATTATTCGCTTTGCGAATATTTCATCCCGACAAAGTCGGGATAGACTCGAAAGTCTACTACTGGGCTTATGCTTGCAAGTGTTCCGAGTTTTTGACATTGTATCTGAAATGACGGATATGGAGCCAAAGGAGCCCGGCGAAACTGGACTTTTCCCGGTCCATGGTAAAGGATTGGATTTTTTCTTGGGTAGAGTCGGCAGCCAAGAAATGGTAGAGCTAGTGGCACCAAGCATCCCTGAGGGCCCGGACGGAACAGTAGGATTACCATTGAGTTGGCTCGGTGAATTAGCCAGAGATAGTGAACCCGATACCGTTATATGGTTGCGTGGTACCAATGGTTCAAATGATAGTTTCAGCTTCGAGGAGACGAAAAAAAATAATGTAAGCTTGGTGGACGGAGCGATTGAGATTGACCATGAAGGCAGAACGGTGTTCATTGAAGGCAGTAGTAGACATATAACGAAAAGGCAATTCGATCTGCTTTGGTTGCTGGCTGAAAATAAGGGTAAAGTAATCTCACGAGACAGGATGTCCAGAGAAATCTGGGACGGGTATGGGTCACTGAACCTGCCAGACGTTTTTATCAGCTATCTTAGAAATGGGGTCCTGGGCGACAAATACAGATGGGTTATACAGACGCGCCATGGTATAGGCTACCTTCTCGACGACAGGGCTGAACCAGGTAAAACAGTCTAAACCCAGAGGTGTTTACCTAATAGTAAGCTTTCGAGATTATTCGCTTTGCGAATATTTCATCCTGACAAAGTCGGGATAGACTCGAAAGTCTACTACTGGGCTTATGCTTGCATTCCTAGCTCTTTAGTTTATTCTCTATTCAAAGGAGTTATTATGCTAAATACTGTAGAAAGACCAGAAGTTTTGAGAGTTCAAAGTCCACCTCTTGAATTTCACTCGGGATTTCCTGTTGTTCATATTCCAGAAGCGGAGAAGGTTCTGTCCGAGCGTTTTCAAGCTGTGGGTCATTTAGCCTCAGTCGCTAATTTTATGGCCCAACATGATAAGAGTAGCGAGTATCCGGGACTGGGTGTTTTGAATGCTGGCTTTAACGTTGGCTCTCATAGACTGGATCTCACACCAATGGGCGGCAATGCGGATGTACTGTTAGGTTACTTCAACTTAGCAGAGCTTCACTATGGGTCCGCAGGGCATCGGCGTGATGAAGCCATTAGATACTTGTTTGGTGCAGTTGACCTAGGTGAACGTGGCTTGGACGAGACCGGCTATGCCGTTTTGGAGAGAAGAACCCATAGGGCAAGTGGCTTTGGTGTGAGACGCTACTTAGGAAAGGTTGCTGCCTTTCGTTATACACCCGAGGATTCAGATTTAATGGAGTTTGCTGATGCAGTGGTACCCGGAACTCCAGAGTTTCCAATAGCACGATTTGATAGGACTCATGGTCTTGGATACGGCAAAAGAGTAATTCTAAAACCTTAATAAATCCTACGCACGGATGTCGACAAAAACAGATGAAGTTCATGGGTCCGGGCATAAGCCGGAAACAGATGAGTTTTAAGTCCGGACTCTCAAAAACAGAGAGAACGAACTATAAAAAGCAGGCAGAATCGAGGACCTGTCGAGCTGTAGGTGAGACCGATCCCTTTATGGGTCGTTCCGCAGATTCACCTACTCTTTTGAGGTGAGTGACCATCTAGTTTTTGAGCCGTCCGTCGGCTTTTGGGTTCCGTTTTGCCGAGACAAAATGGAACGAATTAGAGTTCGCCCCAATTCTTACCTGTTTTATCCATATAGTTGACTATGTGTTCCAATAAGCATGAACATAATAGCTGAATCACTTTTCCTTACAAATAGAGCCCGATAGTCGCTGGTAACATTAATGCTCCAATAGCCGGCATATCTGCCTCTGAGGGGATGAAGCTTTAGTAACGGGTCACTTGGGTTTTTAACGAATAATCTGAGTCGATCGTCGAACTGCCGCTGAATTTTAGGCGGTAATTTCTTATACCTTTTACTAAAGGTTTTTCGGTAGCGAATAATCATCGATGGCTACTTCTTCAAGTCTGCCAAGAAATCCTCTACGTTGTCAAAGGGCCCACTCACTTCTCCGGCAGCTACTTCCGCTTCGGCTTCGGCGATTAACTTTTCCAGCTTGGGTGTCATCGGCTCCGGAGCATATAACTCGATGCGCCGAGTTATAATAACCTGCTTAAGGTAAGCATTAATAAGCGAACTCAAAGTTAGTCCTAGGCTTTGGGCCAGGTTTTGAGCTTCATCTTTGGTAGTCTTATCAATGCTGACGCTGATAGTTGTTTTCATATTAGGAATTATATAGATTACAATAGTTTTGTCAACGTTTTTTTACAGCTGGCCCCAATTCTTCCCGCTCGAAATATCAACTTTTAATTTAACTGGCAATTCATAAATATTTTCCATGGTTTGTTTGAGCATAGCGCCAATGGCTTTAGCTTTTTTGGCCGGCGCTTCAACTAAAACGCTGTCGTGGATTTGCAGAAGCATCTTGGCCTCAGCCGGTAATTTTTTGGCGACTTCCACCATGGCTAATTTCATAATGTCCGCCGCTGAACCTTGAAGCGGATGGTTGATTGCCGCGCGGTAAGCTGCCTCGCGCACCGCGAAATTTGATGAGCTTACATCCGGCGTTGGCCGGCGCCGACTCATAATTGTCTCCACAAAGCCCTGCTCTTCGGCCTGCTTACGTAAGGAATCTATATACTTTTTCAACTTAGGCCGAATCTCGAAGTACTTGGCGATAAATTCCCGGGCCGCGCCATAGTCCATACCTGTACCGGTGCTCAGTCCATGGGGTCCAAGTCCGTACATGATGCCAAAATTAACGGCTTTAGCCGAGTAGCGCTGCTCTTTAGTGACTTTTTCTGGCTTGATGCCATAAACCAGCGCTGCGGTCTCGACATGAATATCCCCGTCACGGTTGAAGGCCTCAACCATGCCTTTGTCGCCGGATAGTGCGGCCGCCAAACGGATTTCGAACTGGCTGTAATCGGCGCTGACCAAGACATTCCCCTTCTCAGCTACGAACGCTGTGCGGATTTTTTTTCCAAGCTCAGTCCGAACCGGAATGTTTTGCAGGTTCGGGTCAGTGCTAGAAAGTCGTCCGGTTTGAGCAATTGTCAGATTAAAGGTGGTGTGCAATCGCGAGTTGTCATCGACCATTTGCGGAAGTGTATCGACATAAGTATTTTTGAGCTTAGTCATTTCGCGGTACCGGCTAATAAGGTTGATTATTGGGTGCAGACCGCGCATTTTTTCTAGCTCTGAAGCGGCTGTACTGAAGCCAGTTTTGGTTTTTTTGATATTAATAGTTGGAATATTCAGCTTGACGAACAGTACATCGGCCAGCTGGCCCGGGCTTGCAATGTTAAATTCGTGGTTCGCATGGCCGTAGATCATTTGCTCAACATCACTAATATCGTCTTCTAATTGCTTGGCATATTTTTTCAAATAATTAACATCCAGCTTAATACCGGCTAACTCCATATCGGCCAGCACCGGTATGATTGGCCACTCAACTTGGCGCGCCATTTTTTCGAGCTTGGGTGCTTGGCTGAATTCGTGCCGCTGAACATGCGTCAGCTGGGCGATAACGGCGATAATTTCCGGTGCCCGGCGAATAAAATCTTCGGTCGGTAAATCTTCAAGTGGTGCGCCTTCAAAACGAAGGTTGACGGTAGCCAGATCCGTCAGGCTTTGGATGCGCATTAGAGGATTAATTAAAAACGCCGCTATCAGTACATCATGCCCTACTTGGCCAGTTTCAAGTCCTAAATTCCGCAGTAATTTGATGTCGCTTTTGACATCATAACCAATTAGGTCTTTAGCCTTTAGTTGAGTACCCAGTCTTTTCTGAACTTTTTTGGAATCGAGTTTAGTTAGATCCAATGTATAAACTTTTTTGTCATCCCCAAGCACCAGTGCTTGGGGTTTTGAGCCGTGGCGACCCGCTGCCCGTGAATAGATAAATATTTCACTGGTTTTGCCCAGTTCAAGCTTGTCCAGCTGCTTGACTGTATCTATCAAAGTGTTGGGTGGTGTTTTCAGCTGCTCGCCGCCGACCTTGTCTTTAGCTGGAAGGTCAGCCCTCATATGGTCGGGCAAGTTATTCAGCAAGCTTCGAAATTCGAGATCTTGGAGAATCTGTTTTAAACGGTCCGTATCTAACTTGGTCACATCCATGGACTTAAGGTCAAGTTTGACTGGTGCGTCCGTCCAAAGTTTGGCTAAATCCTTGCTCAGATAGGCCAGTTTCTTGCCGGCCTCAAGTTTTTTACGTAGGTTTTCTTTGACCAGAACCAGATTCTCATAAACACCGTCCAAGCTTTTGTAGTCCTTTAGTAAAGCAATGGCCGTTTTTTCACCGACGCCTGGCACGCCCGGAATATTGTCCGAGCTATCACCTTTTAAAGCTTTGAGGTCAAGAAATTGCTCAGGCTTTAAGCCATATTTGGTTGTAAAGCTCTCCGAATGGAACTCCTCAATGTTAGAAAAACCTTTTTTCAAGGCATAGACATTAACGTTACCATTTATTAACTGCAGAGCATCAAGATCTGATGTGATAAGCATTGTGTCCAAGCCTCTTTTGCGAGCCTGCACGGCTAGTGCGCCCATAATGTCATCAGCTTCATAATCATCGAGTTCGTACATCGGCCAGCCGAAAGCTTCGAGCAACTCATGCAGAATCGGGATTTGAGTATAAAAATCCGGCGGTGCCGGTTTGCGGCCAGCTTTGTAATCCGGGTACATTTTTAATCGCTTGCGGATGTTGGTTTTGGGCTTGTCCCACGCCACCGCCACATAATCGGGCTTGAGTTTTTTGATTAACTCCAGCGCCATGGCGGCAAAGCCATAAACGCCGCCGGTCGGCACACCTTCCTTGGTACTCAAATTAGGCAAAGCATAGTAGCCTCTGTAGAAAACACTTTTTCCGTCTATAATTGCTAGTTTTTTACGCTCCGCCATCGCCTAAATTATACGCTGTCTAAGTGACGAGGTTAGGAGTTGTTGCCAAAATCCTTCGGTAAAACCAGCAAATCCAATCCATGCCGGGCGGCCAAATATCCGACAGCTTCTTTAAGCGTCGGTTTGGCTTTCCCTAAAATTTGTCCAAATGTAGCTTCGTACTGCCAAAGTA
>MGCU01000013.1:16296-41378 GCA_001790525.1 Candidatus Saccharibacteria bacterium RIFCSPHIGHO2_12_FULL_47_16b | reverse complement strand
CGCGGTGGTCAATTTGGCAGGGACCACGGATGTTGCGGGTACACACGTCGCGGTGATTCGGATTGACGGTGCAGCGAACGAGATGCCAATTAATGGCGAGTACGCCAACACCGCCGGCGACAATGCGGTCTGTGACGGCACCGGTACGGACGACACCGCTCCGACAATTGGCGCGACGGTCAGCAACGCCAATAGTCTGATCCTGAATTCACTCCACCCTCGGACCGAAGTTCTTGCTAACATCACCAAAGACGTTGATTACACCCAGCAATATGCGGTCGAAAATATATCTGGCGGCAGTGCTTCGACCATGGTGCTCTATTCACGGTCTAACCCGCCAACCGGAACCGATACCATCGCACATACCCTGGTTGGTGCAAGAGCCTGGGTGATGTCGGTTATCGAGATTAAAGGGGGTCCGCCGACATTCGGCAGCAACGCGGCCTTTACACAGGATGGCGACTTTTTTAGTAATGTCCGGGATCGGCATGCCACGGTGGCCTACAATGGTTATCTTTACGTTATTGGCGGGCAGCTGGGAGAGACGGCCAGCGCCGACTGTAAACGAGACTACCCAAGCGGCGACCCCTGGAGCGGGGCGTCAAGTAATCAGTGCAACGACGTCCAGTATGCGGTGATCAACAGCGACGGCACCATCGGCGCTTGGACGGAAGATACCAGCTCGCCTTTCAACACGCCACGCTACTACCATCAGGTAAGGCCTTGGAACGGCTATATGTATCTGATCGGCGGTAATGATGGTACCAACACCTTGGCCGATACGCAGTACGCGGCTATCAATTCCGATGGCAGCCTCGGCGCCTGGAGTGCAACCTCATCGCTGAACATCGCCCGGCAGAGCCATGGGGCTGCGGCCTACGATGGCTATATCTACATTGCCGGCGGCCGCTGGACTACCGGTACGGCGGCCGACAATGACTGCAATAATTCTAGCAGTGTTTACTGCAATGGTGCTTCATATGCCCAAATTAATGCCAACGGCACGCTCTCGGCCTGGACGGACAACACCACCAATTACTTCTTGAATCCCCGAGGCGGGGTGGCGGCTGTGGCCCACAATGGTTATTTCTATGTTACGGGCGGCTATGACGGAAGTTCCTTTTATGATGATGTTGATTACGCCTCAATCAATGCTGGCTCCATTGGCAGTTGGACACGTGATACGGATGTCTTTACGACGGCCCGGTCAATTCATGTCGCTTTAGCCTACAATGGTTATCTTTATATCATTGCCGGCTATGATGGCGCCACTAACCTGACGAGCGTCCAGTACGCACCGCTGAATTCCGGCGGCGGAGTCGGAGCCTGGACGGCCGGCACCGCTCTGGGGACCGGGCGGCAAGCACCCAGCGGCGCGGCCGCCGGTGGTTACGTTTATGTAACCGGCGGATATAACGGCGCGGATACAGCGTGTAACAACGATACGACACTTTATTGTAACTCGGCAGAATATTCCCGCATTAGCTCACCGGCCCAGCGGGCGCTTTATGAGCGGGTGATAGACGTCGGCAGTGTGGTTGCTTCTATTGATTCGATTAACTTCGGTGGGACGGCGGTTTGCGGCGGGGAAATGTCTTATGCCGTGGCCGGTTCCGATGGCATATTTGGCGCCAAAACCCGCCAGCCATTCGCCTTGCCGGCGACCAATTACACGATTAACCAAGCCAGCAAGCGCTACGTTTGGGCGCAAATCAAACTGAATGACGAGACCTGTGGCACTAACTCCAGGATTACGGATATCACGGTTAATTATACGAGCAACTCGCCCCCCAACACGCCGACGCTTTCCACGCCGGCCAGCGGCGCGACCAATCAATCACTATCACCAGCCTTTACATTCTCTGCTACCGATCCAGACAGTGATTATCTTCGTTACGAGATTGTGGTGTATCAAAGCAATTGTTCTACGGTGGTGCGTACCATCGACCAGACGGCTTCCCAAACCGGCTGGAGCGGCCAGGACGCCCAAAGCGGTACCGCCTATGCTTCTGGAACAACCGCTACTCATACCTATCAACCTACGGTCCTAGATCCCAATACAACCTACTGCTGGAAAGCCAGAGCGATTGACCCCGGCGGCATAAATACCTGGAGCAGTTATTCTGGTACCCGGAGTTTCACCACCAGTCAAATTCCTGCGACCCCAACCCTAAACGGGCCAACATCAACCAATACCGCACGTCAGCCGCAGTTCACTTTGCGAACTACCGATGCCGACAATGACTATTTGCAGTATTTTATCCAGATTTATGACGCCGCGGCTTGCGGCGGCTCCCAGGTTGGCAGCGACATTGACCAAAGCGCTTCGCAGACCGGCTGGAGCGGCCAGAACGCCGCCTCCGGCACGGCCTATATTGGTGGTAGCGTGATAGGCAATTCCACCATGGCTACTTACCAATACTCTGGCACGCCGCTTAATATCAGCCAAACTTATTCTTGGCGGGCTAAAGCCCGCGACCCGGCTGGCAGCAATAGTTATAGTTCGCTAACATCTTGCCAAAGCTTTACCACGGCCGGCACCGAAACCCAGATCAAGGGCGGGATAAACATTAAAGGCGGCACCAACATCCGCTAGCGGCGAAACCGCAGAAGTTAGAATAATGAATTAAGAATTATGGATTAGGTATGAGGGATTTGGTTGCTTTAATAAGTCCATTAATCAGTTTATGAACTATTACAGATTGCTCGCTTAATGCTTTAGCCGAATCTGCATCGAGGTAATTTACGTCAGTAGCGATTAATATCTGGTTTTGGAGTTCAGTTAAGGAACCGAGAGCCATGGAATAAAATTGAATCTTTTCTTTGCTGCCTCGACGGCTGAAACCCTCGGCAATATTGGAAGTTACTGACGTTACAGCTCTTCGCATTTGGTCTAATAAGGCATAACTTTCACGAGCAGGCAATGTCTTGGTTGCAAGGTAAATTGCTAGCACTAATCTATGGCCTTCTTTCCAAGCATTCAGATCAGTAAATACAGTTATTGGTTCTGTTATTTTCGTTTCGTTGTACATATTTCGTAATTCATACTACATAACTCTGAACCAAAACTTAATTGCTTAAGTTTTTGGTTCTTGCTAGAGCGCGGAAAAGTCGTTATGCTAATAAGCATTAAGTAAGAGAGGGGAAATTTATGGCCAATTTAAGTGGCTTAACCAGAAAGATAAAAAGATTTGATGCAGTTTTAGTAGGACTGGCTCTTTTGGCGCTAGTCGTGCTAGCTCTGGCGGCTGGCTTCAGCGACAGCGTAAGCTTAGGGACCTATACCAAAGTTGCCTTTGTCCTAGTGGCTATTGTGGCACTCAAAACCTACTTTGGCTGGTTAGCTATGCGGCTCGGCATAGTTTTTGTGGCTAGTGCAGTGATTTTGGGCGGCGGAGTAGCCTATTTGCAACGGCCACAACCAGTCGGCAATCTCTATCAGGCAGTCTTTCTAACCAACGGCCAGGTTTATTTTGGCCATCTTAAAAATGCCGATACTAAAAGCCCAGTTTTAACCGACATTTACTATTTGCAATCGACGCCCCAAAATCCGCAACAAAGCGGTGACCAACAGACACAACCCCAACTATCTTTAATCAAACTAGGTAAAGAGTTGCACGGTCCCCAGGATAAAATGGTACTGCGAGCCGACCAAATTCTGTTTTGGGAAAATCTGAACAACGACAGCAAAGTCGTCCAGACTATCAACCAAAGCAAACAGCAGGGTCAATAGACAATCAGCAATCAGCAATAAACAATAAACAATAAACAAAGAACAGTAAGCAAAGAGCAAAGAACAGAGAACAGAAAGCAGGACTAATAAAAAACAGGCCCAGTTAGAGCCTGTTCATTGCTCATTGATCTTTGTTTAATATGCTTACTTTGAGCTTTTGCCGCGGCGACTAATTCGGCCGCCTTTGGCACCGGCCATTCTGGCTAGTTCGCGGTTGGCGTAAAAACCGCCGGTGTGGCCATTCTTGCCGCCCATTGAGCCAATGCGAGCATAAAAATCTTTGCCGTATTTCTTTTTGTTGGTAGCGGCCGCTTTGGCACCGCCAAGTTTTGTTCCTGCCATTTTGAGTATGACCTCCTTAATTAATACCCACATGTTCTGGCGAAAAAAAGAGAGCCAAGATTGACCCTCTCTCCTCGCCGAATTACAGTTATCTTATCATGCTACAGCTTGACTGTCAAGTCTAAAAATCAACAAAAAACAAAAAACAATAAACATGAACGGGAAATTGTCTATGCTTGCATCGTCAGAGTAACTACTATTAAATCTGCTCATGAGCGTGGACATTCTTTTAGAAAAAGCCGATCAGTACGCACATGATATTTATCAGCTTGCGAAGCAACTACCAAAGGAGGAGTCATTCGGACTAAGCACCCAATTAAAGCGAGCTGCCTTATCAGTGCCCTTGAACATAGTCGAGGGCTATGCGCGCCAATCCTCTCAAAGTGAAGCAAATTTCTAAAAATTGCTTATGGGTCTTTGAAAGAAAGCCAATATCTAATCAATTTTGCAGTTGAAGAGGATCAAGTTTCTGGCCAAGATGCAACTCAGATCCTTGAAAAAGGTCATGAACTTGCTCGACTTATCTGGAGCAAAACCAAAACACTAAAAGTCAAAGCCTAACAATCCATCCAAATGTGAGCTGTTTATTGTTTTCTGTTTATTGTTTATTACCCCAGCGGTGGGTCATGCGGTAGGGGCGGGCGAAACGCTCGTGCGAGACTCGCCAGTTTAAGCCGCAGTTGAAGCACTTATAAGTTGATGGGCTGTGCTGAATGACATGTACGCCACAATTTGGGCAGCGGCTGCGTTTATGCAGCCAATCGCGGTAGGTATCAAGGCAGTTTTGGATGTGGTTTTCACTGATTTTAACCTGATATTTACGACCAAGTTTGGCCGCCAAATGCCAGGCTTCGGACTCCAGTTTCAGAAGTTCCAAATCGCTAGTGTAATCCTTATGTTCCAGCAGGGCGTGGGCCAGCTCGTGCAGTACACCAAATTTAAGTTCCCGCTCGGGCTGTTTAGCACTAAAGGTGACTGTTTTGGTGTGAGGCGACCAGTTTTCGCGGTGGCCATTTTGAAATTTGAACTGCGGATAGTCAGCTCTAAGCCTTTTTAGGAAGTTTCTAAGTATTGGCTTTAAGGTACTCATAACATCCATAAATGACCGCTTCGGCCGGCCGCTTGGCCTTGACCATTGGCGGTACATTGACTAACGGGCTGCCAGTTTTTTGAAGTTCCGCCATAAGGAAAGTCTTGAACTTATCGATATGGCCGCCGGCGCCGCCGCCAAAAATTATCAAATCCGGCCGGATGATAACAAGTAGCTCTTGCAGTCCCATGGCCACCAGTTTGGCATAATCATGCCAGATTTTTTTATCTTCTATTTCGGCAGCCCGACGACCATATCTTTCAAACAAGGCCCTGCCAGAGGCAAAGCTTTCCCATTTTTGCTTTTTGCCATCGTAATCGAACATCATTTGGCCAGGCTCTAATATTTCAAATTCTGGTTCAATCCTTCCATCAACAATCACGCCACCGCCAATGCCGGTGCTCAATGTCAGATATAAAATTTTGCGGTATTTTTGAGGCGCCAGTTTGGCTTCCGATAGAGCCGCCAACTTGGCATCGTTATGTATCAAGATTTTTTGGTGTGGCAAAAGTTTGGATAAGTCTTTTTTAAGTGGCAGGTTGTGCCATGGCAGGCGTCCTCCGGCTATAAAAATGCCTTTTTCAAAATCGAACCATCCCGGAAAAGCAAAACAAGCGGCGTCAATATCTTTATAAATGTCTTGAGCTAGTGTGTCGGCGACATCTTTTAAGAACTTATCATAGTCCAAGTCGGTTTTTATTTTTTGTTTATGTTTGATGTGGCCATCACGACTGAAAACGGCAAATAAAGTTTTGGACGCACCAACATCCACCGCCAAATACATGGCTTCAGTTTACCATTCACCGTTTACCATTCACCATACATTGACCGTTTTCCGTTCTTTACAGTTAAGGGCTAATGGATAACGTATGGTAAAAGGTGAACGGTTAAAGGTTAATGGCACTATGGACAAGCCTGTCCTACCTCTGTACAATGGTGTTAATCTGCTTTATTAACTTTAAAGATAATTAGGCGGAATGGTTGGGCCGCTTAAAACTTTCAAAGAAAGTTTTTGCGGCCGAAGAAAGGAAAGATTAATAGTGGTAAAAACTAGCTCTAAAAGCCTAACTCCAGTGGAATCTTCTTCGAATTCCACGGAGTCAACTCGTGGAACTTCGCCGTCGGCGAAACGTTCCACTGGCTTGACCATGGATGACCTGCTGGCCAAAAGCCCGGCCCAAATTAAAGCCGGCGATATGGTTGAAGGCACCATCATGTCAGTTAAAAAGAATGAGGTCTGGTTGGATCTGGGCGCTAACGGTATTGGCGTAATTTCCCGTCGCGAAGTTGGCGGCGGCGATCTAAATCAAGGCGACACGATTACCACGAGCGTAATTGAACCTGATTTGGAAGAGGGCTATTCGCTGCTATCCATGAAAAAAGCTTCCAAAGAGCGCGGCTGGGGCGAGCTGGAGCGTATATTTGCCGAGCAGGAAATTGTAGAAGTGACGGCTTACAGCGCCAACCGCGGCGGTCTGTTAATCGAGTTTGAAGGCATCCGCGGCTTTTTGCCGGTGTCGCAACTGTCGGCCGAAAATTATCCGCGGGTCTCGGACGCCGATAAAGACGAGATTCTTAACAAGCTCAACTCACTGGTTGGAAAAAGTTTAAGAGTCAGAATTTTGGATGTTAGCCGCAAGGATAACAAGCTGATTTTTTCCGAAAAAGAGGCCATTCGTGATGACGTACAAGCCCGCTTAACCAGCCTTAAAGTTGGCGATGTGGTGGAGGGCGTAGTTACCGGCGTGATTGACTTTGGTGCTTTTGTCAACGTTGATGGCATCGAAGGTTTGGTTCACATCAGCGAAATCTCGTGGGAGCGAGTGGAAAATCCGCGTAAATACGTCAAAATTGGCGAGAAAGTTAAAGCCAAAATTATTGCTATCGATAAAGACCGCTTGAGCTTATCCATTAAACAAATGAGTGAAGATCCGTGGCTAAGTGAGGTCAAGCAGTTCAAAAAGGGCGAGGTAGTGGCCGGTAAAATAACCCGGATTACTCCGTTTGGCGCCTTTGTTCAGCTTTCGCCAAGTGTAGAAGCCCTAGTCCATGTTTCGGAAATGAGTGATGATGAAGGGGTTGATCCGGAAAAACTGTTTAAGCTCAATGAAACCAAGAACTTCAAGGTGCTGGAGATTGATACCGAGAACCGTAAAATTGCCCTAAGTCTGAAGGATTTAAAAGCTAAAAGTTCATTACCCCGTAGTAGCTCAAAAAGCTTACCTCGGGGCCCTAAGCCCTCCACCGCTAAAGCTGCGGCAGGCAAGCCAAAAGCTAAGAAAGCTATAACCTAGCCATGTGGCCGGCAGGAGAATATCATGGCAGACCAAACACCCACCCAAAAAATCATCGAAATTGATGAACAAATAACTGTCGGCACATTGGCTGAACTGCTAAGCTTGCCGGTGTCCAAGCTTGTCGGCGAACTGTTCAAACTTGGCGTGATGGCTACTATTAATGAAAAGATTGATTTTGATACCGCTCAGATTGTAGTTGGCGAACTCGGGCTGGAGGTGGAATTAGCCAGGAAAGAACAGACTCCGCTAATGCGTAAAAAACGCGAAGCGAGCGATGCCGACGAACCACGACCACCGGTGGTAGCCATGATGGGTCATGTTGATCATGGTAAAACTACGCTCTTAGACGCCATCCGCGGTGCCGAGACTGTGAAGGGTGAATCTGGTGGTATCACCCAACACCTTAGCGCTTATCAGATAAAGCATAACAACCGTTACATCACCTTTTTAGATACGCCTGGCCATGAGGCTTTTACGGCGCTGCGCGAGCATGGCGCTCAACTAACTGATTTGGCGTTGCTGGTGGTAGCCGCCGATGATGGCGTTAAGCCACAAACTATTGAAGCCATCCGCTTCGCCAAGCAAGCCGGCGTCAAAATTATCGTAGTGGCCTCTAAAATGGACAGGCCCGACGCTGACATTAACAAGCTAAAACAGCAGCTTGTCGAACAAAAGTTGACGCCCGAAGATTACGGCGGTGACACCATCGTCTTGCCAGTGGCGGCGACTAAAAATCAGGGCGTCAAAGAATTGCTGGACATGATTTTGTTGGTGACTGATGTAGAGGAACTTAAAGGTGTCCATTCCGGGCCGGCCGAAGGCTTGGTAGTTGAGTCGCATATGGAAAAAGGCAAGGGCCGGGTGGCAGTGGCGCTGGTGGAGAAGGGGGCATTGCGGGCCGGTGACTTTGTGCGGGTTGGTTCAACCTATGGCAAAATTCGGACTCTGCAAAATACTAGCGGTGAAGTTTTGGAAAAAGCTGGCCCGTCCATGCCGGTAGTTATCACTGGACTACGTGAACTGCCGGATTTTGGCGACGAGTTTGAGGTCTTGCCAAACGAAAAAGAAGCTAAAGACAAAGCCGCCACCACAGCGACCGAGCGCCGCAGTGGGCCGGCCACCGGCGCCACCACCAGCAGTGAGTTGCTGCGAATCATCAGCCAAAAAGGCCAGCTTTCGGAATTAAATGTGATTGTTAAGGCCGACGTTCAGGGCTCATTAACGTCTGTGGTTGATAGCCTTAAAAGCCTTGGTACCGAAGAAGTAGCGGTCCGAATCGTCAGCTCCGGCGTCGGCGTAATTACCGAAAGTGATGTACATAATGCAACAACAACCGGCGCGATTATCTATGGTTTTCAAGTCGAACTGCCTTCAGCCGTCAAGCAACTTGCAGCCCGTGATAAAGTTGCTATCCGGATGTTCAACGTTATTTACGAATTAATTGATGATGTTAAAAAAGAGCTCGAAACACTATTAACCCCAGAAATTATCGAAGAAGAGCTGGGCCGCTTGCTGGTTAAAGCTGTCTTTAAAACCACCCAAAAGGAAGTTATCGCCGGTGGTGAAGTGACTAAAGGCAAGTTGAGTTTGCCGGCTTTCGCCCGGGCTTACCGCGACAAAGAGCTTTTGACTGATAATTTAGAAGTCACCAACTTAAAAAGTGGTCCGACTGATGTTAAGGAAGTTGAAAAAGGCAATTTGTGCGGCATTAGCCTAAAAACCGCTGAAAAACTCAATCTCAAAGAAGGCGACCGCCTCGAACTTTTCTCCCGCCGCACAGAAACAAGAAAACTTTAAAATAATATTGACGTATTGCTAAAAAAGTACTATAATCCTTGTGGATAAATATAAGGAGTCTGCTTGTTTTTTATAACCTGCGGGAGTAAGCTCAAGCTTAGATAACCATAAGGTTAAACAAACAAGCAAAACAAGGAAAAAAATGGCAGAACGTACACCCCTTCTCGAAGAATTTGGTTCGATTGAGCGAACCATAGGACCTAGTGGTCAAGATCGTTATTACGGCACAGATCCTGAAACTGGCAAAAAAACCACTAGAATATCTGTTCACGATTTAGATGCTCGCTTAGCCGAGAACTATGGTTTTAAACCGGAAGCTTGGAATAAATATCAGGAAGACTGGCCAAGAAGGATGCATCGAAGAGAAGTTGAGGCTCAAAATGATTCCCATGTTCCGACAGGTAGCCTAGGCCAAATGGAAGACCGCGCCCAACAAGCTATTGACGAAAAAAGTTACCAAGCGTTCTTAGAAGACAGGGCCACTAGCGAAGAGGCTCAATTTTATAATGAATACGCTCGAATGCAAGTTTGGGGTTCTGGTAATAATACCTACTCCAACCCACAGACAGGCGAAGTTATCGCGAGCCCAGAGAATCCGGAGGCAGGCATCTTAGAGAGAATTCGCCATGATCCTCAATTCGGTAACACGATCCAGGAACGTCAGGCTGTGGCGGCTGAGTATGAAAGGCAGCTTAAGCAATTGATGGATAGTGAAGGGTTTGAACTAGCCCAAGCTAAGCTGGTAATGAATTACCGAATGGCCGATCGCGGACTTATCGCCAGCCGTATCCGAAAGCTGATGGAGAACGGTTTAAGCGCTGAAGAAGCCCAAAAACAAACTATAGCTGCATATAGTAAAGCCGATGAGCAAAGGCGTAAAATCATCAAAGAACAAGGCATTTACGCCAATCATCAATATCAAGAGTTTCTGAAATCAAAAACCCAAGTCCATAAACGTGAAGACGAAGCGGCTACTCCAATCGAAGAAACTCCAGCTGAAGAAGTTCCAGCTACGCCCGAGACCGAAAAAACTATGGAAATCCTGACTGAAGATGATGCAATTGACCCTGAAAATATCCTTATTCTGCGTGATTCCGTTGCCGCCGAGTGGCAGCAAATCCATACCGGTATGAGCGAGAAGGAACTGGCCAACCCGT
Source organism: Candidatus Saccharibacteria bacterium RIFCSPHIGHO2_12_FULL_47_16b (assembly GCA_001790525.1). Taxonomy (GTDB): domain Bacteria; phylum Patescibacteriota; class Saccharimonadia; order Saccharimonadales; family UBA10212; genus UBA10212. Next base: position 30,962 of record MGCU01000013.1, on the reverse strand, counting down.
ATTTTGTAAGTGATTTGATTCAACGACTCCACGAGAAACACCTTCAAGATTATTTGAAGAATCTAGATCCGGAGCAGGTCGATCTAGCAAAGGTCCGTGAGCACATCGAATTACTTCTGCGCGATCCATATTTGGATAGACTGCAGCTTAAAGATAAAGGGGAAATTCGGGAACCTATCGACGAAGAAGAAATTGAGCCTGGAGAAGAAATGCCACCCCCGCCAGAACCAGGTGAACAACCCAAATCGAGACTTCGCCGACTTTGGAATTGGATGAGGGATAGACTAAGGCATCCAGTAAGCGGTACGTTTGCTAGCATACAAAATGGGATTTACAACAAAGGCGTTGGCAGAGACGAAGATGGTAAACCAATTGTCCCAGCTGTTCCGCCTGAACAACTGCCACCGGCTGAAACTGAGAAAGAAAAGAAAAGGCGATGTTTATTACCAGTGTTGGGCGCTGTGGCATTGACCGCTGGACTTACGAGTTTGGCTTGGTGGTTAAGCAGGAGGGGCGGAGACGGAGGAGCGATACTCGAAATGGTCCCCAAGCCAAAGGGCAATCCCAACGATATTCTGAACAATCTGAATAATATTGATCCAAACAGTATAGTCGCTCATACGCCTAAGGAGTTCCAACACGGAGTTTTTGACCTATTAGAAGCACAGGGTTGGGTACCTATAAAACAACCTACGCCAGAGCAAATCCAGCAGCTTAATGAGTATATGGGGGCACAAGGCATTGCTTCTGGTATGAAGTTGGGTCCGGACGGTAATCTGGTGCAAAATATTGTGGACTTCCCAGATAGTGGTCACGAGTTTGTCAATACCGACGCCTCTGCCGAGCAGGGTTTCATTCTCGGCAAAGACAGAACCGGTAGGGAAGGTTTGTACGATTGGATCCGCAAAGCCAAAGAACTGGGGATAGACTTTAGGTACAATGGCCCGGCCGGCATAGGTGGCGCTACCGAAGTAACTGCTGGCTAAATAATTTGCTTTAAAAACTCATAAACCGGTGCTAAACTAAAGTCAACAAGGGGGTAGGGATGTTTAAGTTAGACGATGATCTGCTACGCGAACTAGGTCTAGCGGCTTTGCCGCCGGCCGAGAAGAATAAGATGCTGGCGCATATTTATGAGACGCTGGAACTGCGGGTGGGTATGAAGCTGGCCGAGCAGATGAGCGATGCCCAGCTTGATGAGTTTGAAGGTTTTATAGACAGAAACGACGAGGCCGGCGCCCTAAAATGGCTGGAAACCAACTTTCCTAATTACAAGGACGTAGTGGCTTCGGAACTAGATAAGTTAAAAGGTGAGATTAAAGACCAGGCGCCGCAAATTATGGAGGCTACAATGAGTCAAATGAACGGTGAAGGCGCAGCACCGGCCGCTCAACCAAGCTTAATGCCAGCCCCAACCATGACAGATGAACCAAGCGCAACTGATGTGCCAATGCCCGCAGACGACGCAACCATGACCCCACAACCCCAAGACGACCAGTCCGACGCAGCTAAAGCTGCTTAAGCTCTAAATTCGAAGCCCTAAACCCTAAATGGTCCATCTAGCTTACCGGTCTAGTCAAGATCGACTGTTTGGATCATCAACCCCTAATAATCAAGGACCGTCCTTGTAAAACTTCGTTTATTAACAGATGTTCTTCAAGGACGGTCCTTGTAAGTTGTGTATTACTGCTTAGAACATTGTTGCTTGGAACTTGTGATTTGTTTAGAGCTTCGAGCTTAAGGTTTAGAGTTTATTTTTTGTAACCGCGGAGGAAATCAGCTCCTTTCATGGAGCGGCCAGACGGTGCAATCAACTCCTTAATTTCCAGCCAGCCATCGCCGGTTGGCATGACTAAGTCACCATCGTTTTTATCGCTAGCCACTCTCACCTTTGTAAGAATTACATCACTGCCAAAGATTTTAGCCCGACTTTTTGGCCAACCTAAATAAGCACGGACTTCTTTTTCAATTTGCTCGGCCAGCTTGGTCCAGTCAACCATGCCGTCTTGTTTAGTAAGCCGGCGGGAATAGCTGGGTTCCAGCTTGGGTTGAGGATAGGGTTTTATTTTACCCTCAATATATAGAGGCAACTTTTCAATAAGGATTTTATTGCTAAGATTGACAAGTTTATCAGTCAATTTGGGTCCCGTTACGTCGGGTTGGAGGGTTAATTTTTCCTGGGCTAGTAGCTGGCCTTCATCTAATTTCGGATCAATTAACATTAGACTAACTCCCGTCTCTGTTTCACCGCTTAAAATAGCGAAAGTGATTGGATCGGCTCCGCGCCATCTAGGCAGAAGCGAAAAGTGACTATTAACAATGCCAAGTGGAAAGGATTTGATAATCGAGGGGCTAATCATCAGGCCGTAATCAACGACCACTCCAATAGGGCTTTTGAATTGTGATGTTTTGAATAAATCTTCTAGCTCAGCTTCATTTTTTGGCGTAAAAATAGTCAAATTTTTAGCCTGAGCGAAGTCTAAAACCGGCATGTCACCGTGGTGGTGCTCGGGCTTGGGTTTGGTAATAACGGCCTCGATATCAAATCCAGCCTCGATTAAGGCCTCGAGTGTAGCTCTACCGACCGGACCACTACCGAAAAAGATAAGCGACTTTGTCATATTCATAAGGCACTAACTTACCCTCGTTATTTAGTTTATAAAAGGCCTCAGGCTTATTTTCAATATGGTCAACAAAAACCATTCCCTGAAGATGGTCGACTTCATGCTGCAGCACACGGGCTAAGAAGCCCCCGGCACGGACGCGAATTGGCCGACCTTCCTCGTCTAGGGCTCTTAGCCGAATTTTAGGATAGCGGGGGACTTTGCCATAAACATCTTTGACGCTTAAACAACCCTCAAAATCCTCTTCGAGTACGCCTTCTTTTTTAACTATTTCCGGATTTATAAAAACGCTAAAACTCTTATCGTCTTTGTTGTCAAAATTATTACGAACGATAATGATCCTAAGAGATTGATCGATCTGGATTGCCGCCAAGGCCACTCCCACTTCGTGCGGCCGGCTAGCCTCCCAATCCAGCGTGGCGGCCTTCATGTCGTCAATAATTTTTTTAACCTCCGGCGTTATCTGGCTAATCCGCTGCGATTTCCGCCGTAATCCATCATCCGGCAAAATAATAATTTTGTCTTTGGGCGCAGTCGTCATGCCCAAATTATAGCTTGAGTTCCTGTTTAAAGCTTTTAATTATTAAATCGCGCCGAAAATTATCAACATCAAGGCTGTCTAGCACGGCATAAGCTCCGGCCAAAAACCCATAACCCAACCGGTCGCGATCTCTGGTCAACTGACCGGGTAGTCGGTGGCTTTTTGAGGGAGAAACGGTCAAGATATGCGTACCATCATAATGATTCCAAATGTGGCTTAAACCATTGATTGAATATTCACCATGCTCAAGATAGATTTCGGCTAAAACATCGTTAATCTTGGCTAAAAACGGCGCAATCAACTTTTTGTCTAAAAGCCCAAAGACATGGCGATGACGCCACGGCATCGAGAATAATATCAGCATGTGAGTAGCTTCTTCGGCAATCGCACTATGGATGCAAAATGGGTCTAAAATTGAGGCATCTAAAAAATAACGGCTTCTAAAAACCAATGGTCGTGGATGGAAGTACGATGGCACATTGGATGAAGCTTTAAGCGCTCGGTTTACTTCATAGACAGTCTCAAAATTTTTTAGTACGTGCGGCCGGCTCTTGCTAGCATCAGTAGCAACAATATGTAAAGGTGGATTAGCCGCCAGCACTTTTTGATAATTTAAAGGCGTAACGCTGTGCATTGTCTTCTCAACATACTCCAGATCAAAAATTGGTCCGCCGCGCAGGAAACGCTTGATGCTGATAAATTGCTTTTGCGAATAATCAAGGAAAAACTTGGCGCCTGTCATCGAACCGCCAGAAACAAAATAAGTGCCACAATATGCTCCACAGGATGCTCCATAAACCACATCAAAGACATCTTTTAAATTGAGAGCTTCTAGGGCTGCCAGTTCACCGCCAGAGACAACGCCGCGTAAGCCGCCTCCCTCAACGCAAAGAGCCAATTTATAAGGATCGTGACGCTTTCCGGGTTTGGAATGAGTCCGATGCCGCTCCTTAATAATTTTCAGAACTTGATTCATTTTTGTTTTTTTGAGGTTGGCCACAGTATAGCACTTTCTAATAATTCAGGTCATCAGCAATAAAGAATTTCATGCTATCGCACATTTTTATCGTGCTTATGCAAACAAAACTATGCTATAGCATAGTTTTGTTTGCACTCTTAATAAGTAACTGCTTACACCATTAGAAAATTGACTTCTTAAAGTAAGTTTATTGGGTCAAGGTCGATTGACCAGTTGGTAGGCACAAGTTTGGCTAGCTCAACTAAGTAGCGGCGGTCTTTACTTTTTAAAACCAATTGCCAGTAGTGAAAGACGCCGCGTCTGGCATAGAAAGCCGGCGCTGGGCCGATAATTTCAACCGGATACTTTTGCTCGAGAAGTAACTTTCGCAGTTTTATACCGGCAGATTCAGCGCTATCAGCCGAAGTTCGCTTACAGATAAACTGGGCTAGATAGCTGTAAGGTGGGAAACGGAACGTTTGCCGTTGCTTTAGAATATGTTTGTAAAACAGCTGCCAATCTTTTTTAACAGCCGCTTGAATAATGATTCCCTTTGGATCATAGGACTGAATAATGACATAACCTGCGGTGTGGCCGCGACCAACTCGCCCCATAACCTGATAAATTAGCTGGAAAGCTCGCTCTTCGGAGGTGAAATCAGGTAGTGATAATGATGTTTCAGCCGAAATGATACCAACTAACGCCAGTTTAGGTAGATCGAAACCTTTAGCCAGTAGCTGTGTACCTACTAAAATATCAATCTCGCCGGCTTTAAGCTTCTGATACATCTCATGGACTCTTCCGCCGGCCGGATTATCGCTATCAAATCGAGCCACGCGGGCCTCCGGAAACAGCATGGCGATTCTATCGGTTAAGGCTTTGGTACCAATGGTTCGGTAAGTCAGTTCCGGCTTGTGGCAGTTTGGACAAACCAACGGTGGCGTAGCCGTATAACCACAGGTGTGGCAGCGGACATTATGCTCATCGCCGTGGTAAATCAGCGGAATATCGCAATTTGGGCAGAGTAAATTAAATGAACAATTGGCGCAAACTACTAAACGGGCTGTACCGCGGCGATTGTGATAAATCATAATCTGTTTTTTGGCCGATAACGTTGTTTTTATCTCATCAATTAACTGGTTTGATAGATGGTGGTAAGTAGTGAAGTTACTACGCTCTTTGATATCAACTACCTCTGTCTCGGCAAAGATTTTACCGCTACCGATGGCTGGCTTTGTCATTTGCACGATTGAGTCATGCTGCTCGGCTAAATAATAGTCTGTAACCAGCGGCGTAGCCGTTCCGAAGACGACTTTGGCGCCGGTTATTTTGCCTAGCTGGCTGGCGACGCGGCTGGTTTGATAGCGCGGCGTTTGGTCTTGTTTGTAAGCTGGTTCATGAGTTTCATCCAGCACAATTAGGCCAACAGCTTTGATAGGTGTAAAAAGAGCCGAGCGCGGCCCTATCACCACCACTGGTTCTTTAGCTTCCAAAATCGCCAGCCACAACTTTTTACGCTCGGCGTCGGTTAAGTGCGAATGCAATATATAAGAAGGGTGAGGCAAGTGTTGCTCAACGGCGGCGGCCAGTTGGGTAGTTAGAGCAATTTCCGGCGTTAATAAAATAACCGATTTGCCGCCGTCTAGGACGGCTTGAGCCAGTTCCAAATAAACTCTGGTTTTACCGCTGCCGGTTTCGCCGTGAAGTAAGTAAGTTGTTGATTGGCCAGACTTGATGGCTTTAATTGCTTTGACTTGATCGGCCGTCAAAGGCGACACGAAGTCGAGCTGGATGGCCGGCGACTTACCAAAAGTTTGATGAAGCTTGTCGCTGCGGCGGATAGATGGCTTGGTCGGTGCAAATTGGCGCAGAGCTTCGCCAAGGCTGCAAACGTAATAATCGGCCAGCCACTCGGCCAATTTTAGATTGTGGGCTGGAATCGGCGATTGACTCATGACGGCCTTGATTGGTTTGACGGCAAATTTGGGTTTAGCGACTTCGCGAGTGACAAACCCGGAAATCAGCCACTTTTGCAGCGGTACGCTGACCACACTGCGAACTGGCAGTTTTTGATCATGGCTGTAAGTTAACGGCGCATCGCTATGATAGCGCTTATCAGCAATAGCCACCTCAAAGTAGTGCATACATCCATTTTACATTTGTCGTTTTACATTTTTCATTTAATTTTCATTTGTCATTTTTCATCAGGCTGCATTAATAATTGTTAATTGATAAATAATTGTGAAATGTGAACTGTAAATTGTGAAATCCATTCGGTTGCAACGATTGCACCGAATGGTTTATACTTAGTCGTTGTCTAAGTAACAATGGAGTTTTGCCCAGGGCTTCAGCTTGGGTTGTCTAAAAGACAAGTAAGGTAGGTGATGTTAGATACGTTTATAACTAGCCGAGTCCGCCGCAAAATTATTGTGGTTTATGCTAAATATCCGGATTTTAAAACCCATGTACGTGGGCTGGCCAAGGTTATAAAAGAAGATGCCGGCAACATTCAGCGTGAGCTTAAACGGCTTGAAAAAATTGGCTTTTTAATAAGCGAACGTCAAAGCAACACCAAAGTTTACTACACCAACAAGCACTTCCCGATATTTAAAGAACTGCAGAGCATTGTCTTAAAAGCTCAACGACTAACCAAGCCAAGGCAGCAGGTATAGGCCGTTTTCCGTTTTCAATTCACAGTTTTCGATACGTTTTCAATTATCCGTTTTCAGTTTTCCAAGGTAAACCGTAAACGCACTGTAAACAGTAAATAGTGAACGGTAAACTTGGAATTGTTACTTCTATCTGTTAATGTACAATGACAAGAATGATTATAGTTAGTCGTAAAGACTCTAATGAATCGATAGAAAACTTGCTTAGACGCTTTTCGCGCAAGGTTTCCCAATCCGGCGCATTATCAACCGCCAAGCAGTCCCAGTTTTTTGAAAAACCAATCAGCAAACGTGATCGCCGCCGCTCAGCCATTAGTAGACGGGCCCGTAAAGCTGAAAAAACCCGCAAGCTCAAATTAGGGAGATAATCAAAATGCAGGACCGGATCGAAAATGACCTAAAACAGGCCATGTTAGCCGGCGATAAAGCCAAAGCCGAGACGCTGCGCGGCCTTAAAAGTGCAATTTGGAATGAGACAATTGCTCAAGGCGCTAAAGATAAGGGCTTGAGCGATGAGCAGATTCAAAAAGTACTGGCCCGCGAGACTAAAAAACGTCAAGAAGCGGCCGATCTATATAAGCAGGGCGGTAATATCCAGAAGGCCGAAGCCGAGCTAGCCGAGAAGCAAATAATTGAAGCCTACTTGCCGGAGCAAGCCTCGGAGGCCGAAATTGAAGCGGCAGTGGTTGAAGCAATTGCGGCAACTGGTGCCAGCTCGCCAGCCGACATGGGCAAGGTGATTGGCGCCGTGCGTAGCAAACTTGGGGCGTCAGCCGACGGTGCGGTTATCGCCAAAATTGCTAAGGATAAACTCACCAATGGCAAATCCTAAACTCGAAGCTCTAAACTCTAAACAAGTTCCAATATCTAATGCTTCAAATTCCAAAAAATACGACCTGGATGAGAGAACATTTGAATTTGCTAAAGCCTGTAGGCAGTATGTGGCCAGTTTGCCAAAAACAGCTCAAAATATAGAAGACGGCAAACAGCTAATTCGTTCATCGGGTTCAACTGCAGCTAACTATATTGAAGCCAGTGAAGCGGTCAGTAAGAAAGATTTCGTACTACGGATAAAAATTGCTAAAAAAGAGGCTCGAGAAACTATACTTTGGCTTAAATTAATCGGTGGTAACAACGTCAGTATGGGATTGCTAGTCGAAGCTACGGAAATAATGAAGATATTCGGTGCAATTATTGAGAAGTCAAAATGAGATTTTGGAATTTCGAATTTATAATTTCGTATTTGTTTAGGGTTTCGGACTTAGAATTTAGAACTTCAATCATGGAGAATCTATGATTGTTTTGTTTGGCATAGCCGGCAGTGGAAAGGGAACTCAGGCTGAAATTTTAGCCAAGCGTTTAAACTGTCCAATCGTTACCACCGGCGATATTTTGCGAAAAAACCAGGCTAACCCGGCGGTTAAAGCGGCTACCGAAGCTGGTAAGTTAGTACCTGATGAAATAACCCTGTCACTTTTGGAGCAAGAACTAAGTAGTATTGGCGCCGATGGCAATGAATTTATACTCGATGGCTCGCCGCGGACGTTGACCCAGGCCAAATGGCTGGCCGAAAGAATTAAAAACGGTCAAATTAGACTGACGGCCATTATTCATATCAAACTTTCCAAAGATGAGGCCTTAAAAAGGCTGAAGTTGCGGGCCCGTCATGATGATACCGAGGCAAGTATTCAAGGCCGATTCAACTTTTATCAAAATAGCGTTATTCCGGCCTTAAATTATATGAAGGCGCAGGGCTATAAAGTTATCGAAATTGACGGCGAACAGTCTGTAGAAAGCGTTGCAGCCAAAATAGATAAAGCGCTGGGCCTGTAAATGCGAATAAAAACTCCGGCCGAAGTCGAAGCTATGCGCCAAGGCGGGCGGATGCTGGCTACCGTCTTGGATAAGCTAAAAAAAGAACTGGCGGCTGGCATGAATACCAAAGAACTGTCTGATATGGCTCTAGCCGAAATTAAGAGACTCGGTGGTCGGCCGGCTTTCTTAGGCCACAAAGATTTTCCCGAAGCCCTGTGTACTTCGATTAACCATGAAATCGTTCATGGTCTGCCGTCTAAGAAGAAGGTTCTAAAAAACGGCGATGTGATTGGCCTTGATTTTGGCGTTTTTTACAAAAGTTTGTACGTTGATAGCGCCATTACCGAAGTCGTTGGCGGAAACTACCCAAATACCGACGTTAAACGTTTGATAGAAGGTACAAAGGAAGCATTAGCCGCCGGCATCACTGCCATAAAAGGCGGCGGTACACGCGTAGGTGATATTTCGGCGGCCGTTCAAGATGTACTTAATAAATACAAGCTGGGCATAATCAGAGATCTAGTCGGTCACGCTGTCGGCGATGACATCCATGAAGAGCCAAATATTCCTAATTACGGTGCTAGGGGGACTGGTCCGATTCTGCCGACCGGTGTCACGATTGCCATTGAGCCAATGGCTTCACTGGGTGATTGGCATATTCAAACCGGCGCTGATGGCTGGACTGTCGAAATGGTTGATGGTTCACTCGGTGCTCACTTTGAACACACTGTGCTTGTCACAGAGAAAGGCGCCGAGATTCTCACTGTTCTATAATCCTTGCTAGATATTAGTTGTAGCGTTATACTGCAAAAAGCATAGACAAAAACAAATATGCCAAGCGAAGAAAAATTTAGTTATTTTGCAGGTTTAGACATCGGCACTGCTTCTGTTCGGTGTGTAGTTGGCGAACTGGGCGGTGAAGCTCAACTGCCGACCATCATCGCTTTTTCGGAAAGTCCTAATTCCGGCATGCGCAAAGGCAATGTCGCCCATGTTGACGAGGTTGCCCAAGCCGTTGTTAATGCTGTTAACGAGGCCGAGCGGGTGAGTGGCCGGGAAATCAAAGCGGCAACCGTTAACGTTAATGGCTCACACGTTCAAGGCATGAATTCTAAAGGCGTAATTGCCATTAGCTCGCCAAACCGCGAAATCTCGCTTGATGATCGGCTACGGGTGGAAGAGGCGGCCACCATTGTTCAACTGCCGGCCAACAAAGACATTATTCAAGTTTTTGCCAAGAATTACCGGCTGGACGGCCAAGACAACATCAAAGATCCGGTTGGTATGCACGGTGTGCGGCTAGAAGTTGATACTCATATTTTGCTGGCTTCCAGCCCGGCGCTTAAAAGCTTGGATCAAGTTTTGCAAAAGGCCGAACTGGCCGCCTCGCATCACACCGTTACCAGTCTGGCGGCGGCCGAAGCAGTACTGGATTGCAAACAGAAAGAGTCCGGCGTGGCCGTTTTGGATATCGGTGCGGCAACAACTAATTTGATCGTGATTGAGGATGGTGAAGTCGAGCACATCGCCGTTATTCCGATGGGCGGTAATCATATCACAAACGATTTAGCGATTGGACTGCGGACCGATTTAGATGTAGCCGAAACTATTAAAGTTAAGTACGCCAGCCTATCTAAAGCCGCCAGCGGCGAAGGCAGCTTGGTGGCCAAAGGTGAAGAGATTCGTTTTGACAAAGAGATGATGCGCGAAGTAATTGAGGCGCGGGTGGAAGAGATTTTGGAATATGTTGATAAGGAATTTAAAAAAATTCATCGCTCGCAAAAATTACCGGGTGGGGTAGTTTTTGCCGGCGGCACTGCCAAACTGCCCGGCTTAGTTGACTTTTCTAAAGAAACCTTAGAACTACCAGCTCGAGTGGGCAGCTGGAAGCACATTCCGCGGGTGGTTGACGGTCTGGATGAGCAGCGTTTTGCACCGGCTGTTGGCCTGATGCTGCTTGATATGCTGCTCGGCCCAACTCATCGCGGCATGTTTGATGAGGTCTCAACCGGGCTTTTTAAAGCTGTTACCGATCCTTTCAACAAAATACTGAAACGCTTTAAGCGCAACTGAACAAATATTTTTTACGTTATTAACAGATTGCGGTATTGATCATTCATTAAAAATTGACCGTTGAAAACTGAGCATTGCTCTTGCTAGTTATTTTGTATTCAGGCAAAATGTCCGGCAAAAGCCTTTGAGTATGAATTGCATTCAACGATTTGATTTGCAATAATGTGAGTAATTTGGAGAGAAAGTTGATTAAGCAGGCAAATCAAAAGGGGCAAGGGCCGAGGGGCGAGGGGCTAGCGGACCAATTTTTTTATCTATCCCCTAAACCCTATCCCCTAAACCCTATAGCGACTGGAAGGAGCGACTAGTGCCGCAGGTTGAACCAGAGGTTGAGAGCTTTGCTCGGATAAAGGTTATAGGTGTGGGCGGCGCCGGTGGCGCGGCCATCAATCGAATGGTTGAGTCTGGTGTAACAGGCGTTGATTTTGTAGCTATTAATACTGATGCCCAGGCATTGCACCACAATAAAGCCAACCAAAAGGTAAACATTGGCAAAGAAACAACTAAAGGTCTAGGCGTCGGTGCCGATCCAGTACTAGGAGAGAAGGCTGCCGAAGAATCAACTGACGATATTAAAGGCGCGGTGGCTGGTGCAGACATGGTCTTTGTCACCTTTGGGGCCGGCGGTGGCACCGGCAGCGGCGCTGGTTATCTGGTGGCCAAGGCCGCCAAAGACGCTGGCGCACTGGTGGTTGGTTTTGCCACTCGGCCGTTTGCTTTTGAAGGCGAACGCCGCCGCCGCAATGCTGATGTGGCGATTGAGAAGCTGCGCAAGCACGTTGACACCCTAATAATTGTTCCCAACGACAAGCTCCTGCAAACCATTGATAGACGGACGCCGCTACTCGAAGCCTTTAAGGTGGCCGATGACGTGCTGCGCCAAGGTGTTCAGGGCATATCCGATCTGATTACCGTTCACGGCCTGATTAACCTGGACTTTGCTGATATTAGAACGGTTATGGTTGATGCCGGTACAGCCCTGATGGGTATTGGTCGGGCTTCTGGCGAGAGCCGGGCGATGGATGCTGCCCAACAAGCTATTTCCTCACCGCTGCTGGAGGTTTCAATTGATGGAGCGCGCGGCATTCTGTTTAACGTTATCGGCGGCAAAGACATGACCATGCACGAGGTCAACAGCGTGGCCGAGACGATTACGGCCGCAGCCGATGATGAGGCCAACATTATCTTTGGCGCGACGATTAATCCTGATCTGGAAGGCGAAATAGTTGTAACTGTGATTGCCACCGGCTTTGACGATACCTATTATGCGACTCGGACTAAACCGGCAGCTAAATTAGCAGCCGAAGCCGAGAAGGAGGAAGTCCCAGCGACTGTTAGCCAGCAGGTAGATGAGCAGGCTATGGCTGATATTGACATGGAGCTTAAAGACCGCGGCGAAGAGCACTTTCATGACGAGAACGTGCCGAACATTTGGGCCTTGCCGGATGAAGAAAACGTTAGCGAAGAAGCTCGATCAGAAGAGGAAGAGGAGCTGGAAAAACCGTCTTTCTTGCGGCGTTTCCGCCGACGTAAAGATAAGAAAATAGCAGACGAGCCAACTGACGAGCCGCCTGCCGACCAACCGGCAGATGATCAAGCGACTGACGACGATAATGTGGTAACGCCAACGCCCGACGAAGATTCGACTGACCAAGCCGAAGCCGCCGAGACGGAGCCCGAAGAAACTGAACAAAAAACGAAATCTGTGGACAACGAAGCCGAAAATGACGAGGCTCAAGATAAATAATTGGCCAAACTCGACTTTTGTTATTAATACATCAAAAAAGACTTGCATCGGCGCTACCGATAGAGCTACTATTAAGTTCGCTAACGCTATATATAGCGATCGTACCTTAAACAAAAGACACAAAATAGATAGGGAAGTTGAGGATTTCTAGATGAAATGTCAGAGCTGTGGCTCCATGGACAACAAGGTCATTGAGTCGCGTGATGTAGCTGATGGTGAAGCGATTCGCCGCCGGCGACAGTGTTTGGCCTGCGGACAGCGCTTTACAACCTATGAGCGCTTGGAGCGTCCCAGCCTGGTAGTGGTTAAGCGTGATGGAACTCGTGAACTGTTCAGCCGAGAAAAATTGCTGAACGGACTGGCTCACGCTACTGAAAAAACGTCTGTCACTAATGTGCAGTTGGAGAATTTTGTGGCTTCAATTGAGCGCGAGCTTTATGGTCGCGGCGAGCCGGAGGTTGCTTCAGTCGAAATTGGCAAACTGGTCATGGAAGGCCTGCCAAAACTTAGTGAAGTAGCCTACGTGCGTTTTGCCAGCGTTTACCGTAAATTCCGCGATATCTCCAGTTTTGAAAGGGAGTTAACACGCATCCGCGAGGCCAAATCCGAATCCAAATCAGCTAAATCCACTCTTAAAAAAAGTTCCAAAAAATAACATTGTCTTGGCTAGTTTAATAGCCTACAATGAAATCACAAACGGGAGGGCAGCACTGGCTGCTGGCTTAAATAAAAAGCTAAAAAATTAAATTAACCCGCCGAAATTTCAAAGAAATTTTTGCGGGCAAAGGGAGAGGAAAAAATCATGGCGCAAGCAACTAAATTATCGGTTCGGCGGCTGTTTACCAAGCCTAAGACTAGAGCTTACGAGGCTTTAAACTGGCTTAAACGTGATGCAGGCATTATTAATCCACAGACCGCTAAAGCGGTATTTGAGCAAAAAGGCGTCGAATTTCCGGAAGGCTGGAGCCTTAATGCCATCAATATTGTGGCCCAGAAATATTTTACCGGCACGCCCGGCACCAAATCGCGGGAACGTTCCTTAAAGCAGTTAATTGACCGAGTAGTTGATACCATTGCCCGTCACGGCCAGCAGCAAGGCTATTTTGTCAGCCCGGCTGAAGCCGAGGATTTTCGCGAGGAATTGAAGTACATTTTAGCTACCCAGCGAGCTGCCTTTAACTCACCAGTTTGGTTTAACATTGGCGCGAAAAGCCGCGCCCAACAAGCCAGCGCTTGCTTTATTTTGGCGGTGGAAGATACCATGCCGGCCATTTTAAATTGGTACAAAGAAGAAGGCATGATTTTTAAAGGTGGTTCTGGTTCCGGTATTAACGTTAGCAGTTTGCGCAGTTCAGTTGAGTCACTAGGCAAAAGTGCCGGCACGGCGTCTGGTCCTTTAAGTTTCATGCGCGGAGCTGACGCCTCAGCCGGCGCCATTAAAAGCGGCGGTAAGACCCGCCGGGCGGCTAAAATGGTTATTTTAAATTCCAACCATCCGGATGTCGAAGAGTTTATCTGGTGTAAGGCACTTGAGGAGCGCAAAGCCCGGGTTCTAGCCGAGGCCGGCTATGACATGGATTTGGACGGTAAAGATGCCTATTCGGTTCAATATCAAAATGCCAACAACTCGGTTAGGGCGACCGACGACTTTATGCAAGCTGTCCAAAACGATGACGATTGGAACCTTCAAGCCGTGGTCACCGGCAAGGCAGTTAAAACCGTCAGGGCCCGCAACATTTTCCACCAAATTGCCCAGGCCGCCTGGGAATGCGCCGATCCGGGCATGCAGTTTGACACCACCATTAATCGCTGGCACACTGCGCCAAACGCCGGCCGAATTAATGCCTCCAATCCGTGTTCCGAGTACATGCATCTAGATAATTCGGCCTGCAATTTGGCCAGTATTAACCTCTTAAAATTCCTAAACGAGGATGGCAGTTTTAACATTGAGCAGTTTAAACACACAGTTGAGCTAGTCTTTACGGCTCAGGAAATCCTGGTTGGTTATTCCGAATATCCAACCGAAAGGATAACTGCCAATGCTAAAGCCTACCGCGAGCTTGGTCTTGGCTACGCCAACCTAGGTGCGCTATTAATGGCCCAAGGCCACCCCTATGATTCAGATGAAGGCCGCGCCCAGGCGGCGGCTATCACGGCTTTAATGACTGGCCATGCTTATGTAACCAGCGCCAAACTAGCCAAGCGGGTTGGGCCGTTTGCCGGTTACGCCAAAGACAAA